>NZ_CBAYMC010000340.1:0-3707 GCF_964826245.1 Armatimonas sp.
ATCACCACAACCGTGTCATTGAGGCCAATCCTGAGGCGTGAGTGGGCGTTGAGGCAGCTTCCCAGTGGCTCCGCAAGGGCGAGGTGCTCGGGGAGCGTCTCACGGGTAACGAGAAAGAGGCATTGGTTGCTCACCCCAAGCGCCGGAACCACCATCCGCCGGGCAAAGGCACCATCGTAGTGATAGCTGAGTGTAGGACGGTTCATCGCCAGGTTCTCCCGCCCTCGCTCCGTACCACGATCCGCACTCTCCACCAGCACGGTGTACATTGCGACACGATCCCCGACCTTCACATTTGCCTCGGGTGCACGGCTCTCGATCACCCGTGCACAGAGCTCATGGCCCAGAATGCGCGGTGCTTGAATCTTGGGATCGCCATGTCGAAACGTCCGTAAGTCCGTGCCACAGACCGTACACGCCTCGATTTCTAGGAGCAGCTCCCCGTCTTTAGGGGCTGGTTCGGGGACATCTCTCACCTCGACCGTGGTACTTTTTTGGCCGGGTATGGGCATTCCTGTGTAGACGGCGGCTTTCATGACTACCCGCTATTATTGGCCTAACCGTGGAATGACCGCAGGGGAGGTTTTAGAGACTCTCGTGCAGACGGTAAAAAGCGCAAAAGTGAAGCCTGAGCTAAAATGAAGATCAAAGAGAGCGGAGAACAAAAAATGATGCTACTGATAACGCCCCCCGCGCTGATTTTCCTGAAGCAGGCTGCCGTCGAAAAAGCCGGAGACATCACCCGTGTCACCTACGAGCTGCTCCATGTCTCGCCCACCTACTTTATGCTGAACATACTACGTCCACAAGGTGTTCAAACGATCCTGCCCGATGATGCGAAGAGCACGATCACTGTCACCGCGACTCTGGCAGGGCATGCGGAGCTGAAGAAGCTTCTGGCGCGGGTGGACGTTGAACCCAAACCGCCCACAATCGAAAAAAAACTACCTGCTTTTTCCGAGGTCAGGATACAGACGAAAGTCGAGGGGGAAGTGGAACTCCTGCCCTATCCCGCGATTGCGATCCTCAAGGATGCGACGGCAGAGATTGGGGTGTGGACGGCAGATCAGCTTGCTGGGTATCTAAAAAGCCAGCGTCCTTTCAACTATGTCATGGTAAGTTTTGACTACTTCCTACGGGTCACTCCGCACTTCAGCCCGGATGAGAAAACAGCTCGGCTAGAGTATTTCTTGTTGCAGAAACAAAAGCCGAAGGACTCGCTTATCTCCCTGGGGACGCAGACCGTTACTGTGGGAGTCAACACCAAAATGAGCTTCCAAGGCACCCCTGCTTTTACCGAGAAACAAGAGTTCTTCGTTCGCATCAAACGCGTCACCCCCGATGACACCCTGCTCCTCCGGCGATGATCCGGTAAACTGTGGACATGTCTTTTGATGTCACAGTAATCGGAGCGGGGATGGCGGGTAGCGAGGCGGCCTGGCAGGTGGCGCAACGTGGGGCGAAGGTTCGCCTGATTGAGATGCGGCCTAAGAAGCTGACTCCGGCGCACCAGAGTGATAAAGCGGCAGAGATTGTCTGCTCCAACTCGTTTAAGTCCAACCATATTTCGAACGCGAGTGGCTTGCTCAAAGACGAGATGCGCAAGCTAGATAGTCTGATTGTGAGCTGTGCCGATGCAACATCGGTTCCCGCAGGCGAGGCACTGGCCGTGGACCGTGAGGCGTTCTCGGAGCTGGTGACCGAGCGGCTTCTGGCGCACCCGAATATCGAGTTTGTCCGCGATGAAGCCACGGAGATTCCTGCGGAGGGAAAAGTCATTATCGCCAGCGGCCCGCTCACCAGCGATGCGCTTGCGGCGCAGATTGGGCAGCTTACTGGGCGCTACGATCTCTACTTCTACGATGCCGTTGCGCCGATTGTGGATGCCAGCACGATTGACTACACGAAGGTCTTTCGGGCATCGCGGCGGGGCAAGGGGCTTGAGGCGGATACGTCGGATGACGCGGCCTATCTGAACTGCCCGATGAACAAAGAAGAGTACACTGCGCTCTCGCAGGCCATCACGGAGGCGGAGCTGGCCCCCGTGCATGACTTTGAGGACATCAAGTACTTCGAGGCGTGTCTCCCCGTCGAGGAGCTGGCGCGGCGCGGCGAGCGCACGCTCTCCTTTGGCCCGCTCAAGCCCGTCGGACTGGAAGACCCACGCACCGGGCGACGGCCCTGGGCCGTGGTGCAGCTGCGGCAGGAGAACAAGGCGGGGACGCTCTACAACCTGGTCGGCTTCCAGACCCGCATGAAGTGGGGGGCGCAGAAGAAAGTGCTCCAGCTCATCCCCGGCCTAGAGAACGCTGAGTTTGTGCGCTTTGGCGTCATGCACCGCAACACCTACATCCACTCCCCGAGCCTCCTCGACGCCACGCTTGCCTTGAAATCCGACCCACGCATTCGCTTCGCCGGTCAGATTGTCGGGGTGGAGGGCTACCTAGAGTCCGCCGCGATGGGCCTGATCGCCGGCCTCAACTCCAGCCGCACGGAGCCCATTGTCTTCCCGCAGACCACGTCGCTGGGCTGCCTGACGCACTACGTCGCTAACTACGAAGGCAAGGACTTCGCCCCGATGAACGCCAACTGGGGCATGATGCCGGTGCTAGAGGGCGATAGAATCCGCGACAAAAAAGAGCGTGGCCGCGCCATGGCCGCACGCGGCCAGCGCGACTTCGCCGAGGCAGTGGCTGCCGCAGGACTGTAGATGTAGATCGCCGATTGGAAACCGGCGTGTGCAATGGCCCTTGGCCGCAAAGCCCGTGCCGGGCTGGAGAAATGATATATGGAGTTTTTGCCTCTTCCGATCTTTGAGCGCCTCCAAAGTGCCCAGACGATCTTGCTGGCGGGAGCCGGTGGAGGCTACGATATTTTTGCGGGACTGCCACTCTACTTTGCCCTCAAGGCTCAGGGTAAGACGGTGCATCTGGCGAATCTATCTTTCACAGCGATCCATGCCACGAATGCTCGAAAACTCAGCCCCGCACTGGTACGGGTGACCGCGAAAACGGAGCCAGAGCTTTCGTACTTTCCCGAGCTACATCTCTCGCGCTGGCTGACAAAACAGGAGGGAAAGAGTGTCCCTCTCTACTGCATTCAGCGCACAGGCTCAAAGGGGATTATCCAAGCCTACCAAAAGCTCGTCGAGCACCTAGGTGGTGTGGATGCGGTAGTGCTGGTAGATGGCGGTACCGATAGCCTGATGCGGGGAGATGAGCCACAGCTAGGGACGCCGGAAGAAGACCTGGCATCACTCTTGGCGGCAGAGGCGCTGGACGGGGTGCCGAGTAAGTCTCTAGTCTGCTTGGGGTTTGGAATAGATGTTTTTCATGGGGTCTGTCACCACTATTTCTTAGAGGCAGTGGCAGAGCTAACCACGCAGAATGCCTACTTGGGGGCCTGGTCACTTCTGCCGCATCAGCCCGAAGTGCGCCAGATGGCCGATGCCTACGCCTACACACGCAAGCACATGCAGGATAGTATCGTCAACTCCTCCATTCTCGCTGCCATTGAGGGGCGATTTGGCAACTGGCATGAGACAACTCGCACCGAAGGCAGCGAGCTCTATATCAACCCGCTCATGGGGCTCTACTGGGCCTTCGACCTTCCTGCTGTGGTGAATCGCCATCTGTTTATCCGCGAGCTGACGGACTACGATGTCTGGATTGAGCTAGCCCGTGGGATATTCCAGCGCCACTTGAATG
>NZ_CBAYMC010000341.1:0-3693 GCF_964826245.1 Armatimonas sp.
GCTACGCTGATATTGACGATGTCAATGGGGATGTTGACAATAAGATTGGGACGGATCTGCCGGACTTCAGCAAGGCCTACACAGGCAACCGGCTTGCGACCCCGTTTACCAATATCGCTCCGATCTACAGCGCACCTGTTGTCATGGACTTCGCCTTCCGCGACACGGACAACCTAGGCATTCCAGGGCTGACGGGTATTCGGCGCTACTTGGTGGTCTCGACCAACGACTACGATGCGGACTCGCCCACCACACCCAAGCAGGGACGCATGTTCTTGCTGGATCAGGAGGGAGATCGTAACGACTTCCTGACCAACCCGATGCCGTCGCGGGCTAGCGCGAAGTTCACCCCGAGCCACCCTGCGGTCAATAGCTCTAGCCCTGCGGGTGCCACCGCTCGACCGGTTCCTCAGGTGGGGACACGTATCTACTCCCAGGCGCTGGATGAGTTTGTCTGGAAAGAAGGCCCGTTTGGGAAGGCATCGCCTGCCTGGACCTACCGCTTCGTCTACGATACCTACGATGCTGCCAACAACCCGATCACGCGGCTGCGAAACCGGCCCACGCCAGGCGCTACGCCGGATCCGTCTGGACTCGCAGGAATCACAGCGGGTGAGCCTGCTCGGCGCACCCTGCCCACGATCTTCTTGGGGGGGCAAGGCCGACTCTTCGCGATGGATATTGATGAAGAGACAGGGCTCCTGCTCCGCTGGCGTGGAGGGAGTGCGGCAAACCAGCCCTCGCCCATCCCCACCGATGGCAGTGTGCAGATTCCTCCTGACCTAAGTGCCTCCAGTGACTTCTTGAACCCGGCGGAGCCGATTGCGGGCAACCCCTTCAGCACGATCTTCAATGTCGGCAATCAAGATACGCTCAACCTTAATCGCAAGAGGGTGATGGCGCGCACGGTCTCTCTCCTAGGCGATGGTAGCGCTGTGGATGGCCAGCTTGTGCTGACCGCAGGCCCGCTGCAGAACCGAAGCAATACGACGGCAATGACGGCGGTTGCCGCGCTGCCAAACACAAGGCCGCCACTCTGGGCAAATGGCACCGATCCGATGGTGCCTCTCCTGCCGACCCTGGATGCGCCGGTTACCAAGCCGATCCTGACTTTTGAGCCTCCCGTGATCTTAGATCCGATGGGGCCGATTGTCTACAACTTGACTCCCTTTGGTTTCGATCTGGATCTGACCGCATCGCTGCCGGCTGCTGCGGCTTTCCCCGAGGCGCTTTTCCTGCCGATCGTGGATCTGACAGGTCGGTTTGTCAACCAGGACATCAGTGATCCGCTCACGACGACCCGTGGCTCTTGGGAGGGGGTTCTGCCTCCATCGTCTACTGACGAGGTCAATAAGGCCTTCCAGTACCCGACGCTGCTGGTGACAACCGCGCAGGGGGTGCTGCACGAGGTTAGCACGAATATTGAAGGAGAAGATCCTTCCGTTGCGACCAACCCTGGGATTCAAGATGCCGGGACGGTTGGCAACCAGTACGGGCCGCTTGGCTGGGCACTCACGGAGGGGGATGACCTCAACCGCTACAACCCGCATGGCCACGTGATCCTGTTCACACAAGAGGGACCTGGCGGTGCGGGAACGGGCATCTCGGTGGTCACCAATGCCTACTTCCCCTCGCTGGACTCTGGCTATGCACGCCGCCGGGATCGCCTGACCAAGCAGACAGTGCCGACACCGGATCCGACGGGTAAGTACACGCACTATCCGCAAGGCGAGCCGCAGTCTCTCGCGGCGACGGCAGGTTACAACAGCTTGGACAACCCGCGTCCGGGCCTGCTTCCCCGCCCGCTCTACCAGGGCAATGCAGCCAATGGAGGCATCACGCCGCCGATTGCTGCCGTGGATCCCGACTGGCACACCGGGCAGACAGGCTTCCCGCTGGACATGAACGGTCTGTTCTATGACCGTCGGTTTGCCAATGGGAACGCGACCAATCACAACGCCGACGGCAGGCTTCGCTTGCCCGCCTACGATCAGCAGGGCACGCGCAGTGCAACGCCTCCTAGTGTCACGGGTATTCCCGAGACGAACCTGGAGCGTGGCACCAATGTCACGGCCATGACGGCGGATCGGAACGACAACCCGGCGGGGCAGAATGTCACCTGGGTGTTTGTGGGTGGCCAAGATGGAATCTTCTACGCCTACACCCCGGTCTTCCGTCCTGACCTCGGCGGCATTAGTAGCGGTGGCCTCGGAGGAATCGGCTATGGCACAGGCTTCTCTGCATCGGGCAACTCCACCGATCCTAAGGTAGATACGTTTAGGAAGGATGAGTATGACGCTATCCAACTTGCCGCACGAGCGGGCAGCCCCATTCGCCCTGACCGTGATGGCCGAAATGCCGCGTGGGTCAACCCCAGCGAGAACACGCCTCTCTTCCCCATGGGACAAGGTGCGGGACGCCGTGTCACGGATGCAAATGCACGCTCTATCGCGGCACGGGGTGGTAAGAACCTCTACGAGTGGGGCGAGAAAGTCTATATCGTCGCCTGGGACATCACGGTTCTGCCCTCGGAGGTGCCAACACCCCCGATGGGAACGCTTACGCCCATCCCGACGGCATTTACCGCGACACTAACGATCACGCCGCGAAATGGTGGCACGCCTATCACGCGCAATGTCACTCTGGAGCGGAACATCACGACGGGAGCAGTTGCGGTCTATCCCTACGTGAACCGATACAGCACCCCTGCACAGGACACGCCTTCGGGAGCGCGGCCTGCACAGCTTGGCGTGGCTTGTTACGAGCTCACCCTAGACACCAACGCGGGGCTACCCCTCACGCCAGGGACTCAGTTTGAGATCTCGGTGACGCAGCCTGCTGCTCGTCGGCGCAACCTGCTCGGCGTGCAAGTGGGGGCGATCCGTCGCTACTTCCCCACCGATGCCGGGATCGAAGCCGAGCGTCGCACCAATCTGAACCCCATCGTGGCCGTTGCCAACCCGCTTGCGGTTCAGGGCTTCCTGACCAACACCATGAACAACGCCCCTGTGCAAGCACCACAGAATGCAGCAGGCGATCCGTTTGCCGGTGGCATTGGGCCTTTCCGAACACCCTTTTCTGCTGTCAGTGACTACACCAACCCTGCTTCGGTTCGAAACCGGGTGGCAAATAACAATCCCACTCCGGGCACGATGGATCCCGACCGTGGTGGCTTTGAGTATAGTCAGGCGCTCTCGAATGGAAATACCATCACGCGCTACGACTACACCCGCTACAACGCCGACCCGATGGGCGTACTTCAGCTCAATCTGAACTTTGGTCGCCGCCTGCGTACCAATGGTGCCGATGATCCGAGCTACTACATCCCTGTGGCAACCAGCACGGGCTATATCGGTCATGGCCGCACGGGCTCGACGGATCTCTCCGCGACCCAGCGCAACCTGCGTGTTGTCAACCGTGCAGGGGGCTCGCTGAACCTAGCGGGCGTTCGTGCCGAGGTGCGGGATGACTTGATCTGGCGCTGGTGGCCGGGACTGATCCCGAACGCAGACACCGATCCGACGGACAATCCTTCGATCACGCCAGCTGGTATGCGTCCTGATGGACGGATCAACCCGCTGCCCTGGGAGACGGCGGTGCCTCAGGCACAGCCGTGGAAGCGCCGTGCAGATACCGGAGCCTCGGGCTCTGTCCTGGGCCTCGGTAATGTCAGCCCGGACTATCCCGATATCA
>NZ_CBAYMC010000342.1:0-3691 GCF_964826245.1 Armatimonas sp.
GATATCGCGTTTTTCTCGGCGGGCGGGGGGCGCTCCAAAGAATTCGCGCAGGCGGCAGTAAAAGCCGGTGCCGTGGTGATTGATAACTCGTCGGCGTTTCGTATGGACCCCGAGGTGCCCCTGATCGTCCCCGAAGTCAACCCCGACGATGTCTTGGCGCACAAGGGCATTATCGCCAACCCGAACTGCTCGACGATTATCTTGCTGATGGCGCTGACCCCGCTGCACCAGAAGTGGCCCGTGAAGCGTGTGGTCGTCAGCACCTACCAGGCGGCCTCAGGCGCGGGCGCAGCGGCGATGCGCGAGCTGGAGGTGCAGGCGGGTGAGCTACTGGCCGGAAAACCTCCGACCAAGGAGATCTTCCCGCACCAAGTGGCGTTTAACTTGTTCTCGCACAACACGGCGATCAACGAGACGGGCTACAACGAAGAGGAGCTCAAGATGGTCAAGGAGACCCGCAAGATTCTCCACGAGCCGACTCTTGCTGTCACCGCCACTTGCGTTCGCGTCCCTGTACTTCGGGCACACAGCGAGAGCGTCAATATCGAGTTTATCGGCGAGCGGCCCACGGTGGAGCAGGCCCGCGCCGCCATTGCCGCGTTTCCGGGCGTGCTCCTGGTAGACGACCGCGAGAGCAATACGTTCCCGATGCCGGTTGATGCCACGGGCCGCGATGAGTGCCTCGTGGGAAGAATCCGTGAGGACCTCTCGCACCCCAAGGCGCTCGATCTCTTTGTGGCGGGCGACCAGATTCTCAAGGGCGCTGCCCTCAACGGCTACCAGATCGCGGAGCTTTTAATTCAGCGAGGAGTGATTTAGGTCATGCCACAGTCTCTTCAACAGCCCACGGAGAATGCCCCCGCACCGTTTCGTATCGTCTGGACGCGCGACGATTGTGAGCGTTTCGAAAAAGAAGGCTTGTTGATTGCAGGAAAGTATGAGCTGGTTGAGGGAGAGATAATTCGGAAAATGCCGCAAAATCGTCCACACAGTGCAGGGGTAAGTCGTCTATTTGCCTTGTGTATCTCCATTTTTAGCATGGATTTTGTCCAGACTCAGGCGGGGATCAATGTCTCACCTGAAGATAATCCTACGAGCTTTCCTGAACCGGATGTTTTTGTTCTCAATCGCTCGATTGCGCATTTTTTGGTGGACTATCCGACTCCCACAGACTTGGCACTTGTCGCTGAGGTCTCAGACTCGACGCTGGCTTTTGATCTCTCGACTAAGGCGGGGCTGTATGCGCGGGCAGGGATTGTGGAATACTGGGTGCTGGACGTGGTAGGGCGTGCGCTGACGGTGCATCGAGAACCGCGCGAGGGGCGTTATCAAAGCGTCCTGCGCTACGCCGCTGATGAGAGTGTGGCGACGCTGGCGAAGCCTGCGGAGCGAGTGATTGTCTCAGCACTCCTTCCGCCGCTGGCTCCTGTGGAAATAAGTGAGGAAGTGATTTAGATGCGTGGAATGCGGCCCCGGTGGGGGTATATCGTGACGGCGATGGTGACGCCGTTTGACGAAAACAATGCGGTGGACTTTGCCGAGGCTGTCGCGCTGGCGAAGTGGCTACTGGCCAATGGCTCGGACGCGCTGGTGATCAATGGCACCACGGGCGAGTCTCCGACAACATCCGCCAAAGAGAAAGCGGCGCTAGTCAAGGTGATTGTGGAGGCGATTGGCGCGGAGAAAGTGATCGCGGGCGTTGGGGGCAACAATACCGCCGAGGTGATCGAGGCCGCGCACGATGCGAAGGCCGCCGGAGCCGGGGCGCTGCTGGCCGTGGTGCCTTACTACAACAAGCCCAGCCAAGAAGGCCTTTATCAGCACTTCAAGGCGGTTGCCAGCGCTACGGATCTGCCCGTGATGCTCTACAACGTCCCTGGGCGTACCATTACGAACCTAGAGCCTGCCACGGTTGTGCGCCTCGCCACCGACTGCCCGACGGTAGTGGCGATTAAAGAGGCATCGGCGAACCTACAGCAAGTGGGGGAGATCCTGCGCCAGACCCCGGAGAGCTTCGATGTCTACTCTGGCGACGACGGCACGATTCTGCCGCTTCTTGCCCTGGGCGGCTGTGGCCTTGTGAGCGTAATCTCCCATGTGATTGGCCCTGAGCTTCAGGCGGTGCACCAGGCATGGTTTGCGGGAAAACAAGCCGAGGCAGCTGACATCTTCTTGCGCACACTGCCTGTCGCCAAAACGATGTTCTCCGTGCCTTCGCCCGCCCCGACCAAGCTAGCGCTACGTGCGCTCGGCAAAAAAGTTGGCCCCGTGCGCCTGCCCTTAGTGGACTGCAATGAGAGCGAGAGCGAGGCGATTCTTGGGGTTCTGAGAGCGCACGGCTTGCCTATCTAGGCCTGCTGGCCAGAAGCGCTCCCACCAGCATCCAGAGGCTTCCCAGAGCAGTGAGCGTCAGTGCGAGCTGCTCAAAGCGCTTCTGAGGGATGCGCTCGGCCAGCGGCTTGCCGACTATGCCGCCCAAGATCGCGGCGGGGAAGAGCAGGACGGCAAAGCGCAGGCTGTCGAGGTCAATGATCTTGCTCTGAAAGATAGCAAACGGGACTTTGATCCAGTTGATAAAAAAGAAGAACACGGCGGCGGTGCCTAAGAATGTCTCTTTGGGCAGGCGCATGGCTAAGAGATAGAGCGTCGTGACGGGCCCTGCGGCGTTGGCGATCATGGTGGTAAAGCCCGCCGCCAGCCCGACCAGCGGCGCGGCCCAGACAGGCACCTCGGGGGGAGCTTTTTGTTGCCCGCGCCAGATGCTGAGCAGGCAGATTACCAAGAGTACGCCGCCTAGCACGGGCTTGAGCGCTCTATCGTCCACTTTACCCAGAAACTGCGCCCCCAGCGCGATTCCCGCCACCGTCCAGGGGAGCAGCCGTAGAACTTGCTTGAGATCGCCGTTCTTGCGGTGCACTGCGACGGCTAATAAGTCCGCGCAGATCAGCACCAGTAGCGCGGCTCCCACGGAGAACTTGGTGGGCAAGAGAAGCGTGAAGATCACGACGCTGACAATTCCCAGCCCCGGCACGCCGGTCTTGGAGACCCCGACCGAGAACGCGCCAAGGGCCAGGAGCGCCCACTGCCAGAGCGCTAGCTCAGGCACGTTTTAGATCTTTCCCATGCCATGCATCGCTAAAACTACCGCGCCCAGCACAACCCGCCAGATCACAAAGACGAGGGTAGAGTGCTTCGCGAGGTACTTCAGCATCCAAGCAATCGAGGCGTAGCCGACCACAAACGCCACGACGGTTGCAACAAGAGTGTTCACAGGGGAGAAATGGAGAGTGCCCGGCAACGCTACTTCTTGTGGCTTGAGGAGATCCTTGATCTCAAAGAGCCCTGAAAGGAGCACTGCAGGCAGAGAAAGTAGGAACGAGAACTCCAGCGCGGCTTCTCGGTCGAGCTTGGAGAGAAACGCCCCGATGAGAGTTGAGCCCGAGCGCGACGAGCCAGGGACGGCGGCAAAGGCCTGCATCGCCCCGACCAGCACGCCGTCTTTCCAGGTGATGTCCGTGAGCGGTCGGTTGCGCAGCTTCTCGGTGCCCTTCTCGACCAGATAGAGCGCCAAGCCCATCAGGATCAGCATGATCGCCACAGGAGTCGGCTCACGGAGTGTGGTCTCGATGTATTTCTTGAGCGCCAGCGCGACCAGTGCCAGTGGGATAGTCCCGATAATCACCGCAAGCAG
>NZ_CBAYMC010000343.1:0-3627 GCF_964826245.1 Armatimonas sp.
TCTGTGCACTTGTCTTTCTGGCACTTGCAGGTTGTAGTAAAACCGAGCCAAGCCCCACGATTGACCCCGCAACGGCAAAAGCACAGCCCGGTGCAGACACTCCCGCTGCGGTTCCAAATCCTGCGGCAACCGCAGCACAAAAAGCAGAAAAATCAGGCGGTTAGTGCTGCAAAGCACACCACATAACGAGAGGCTCCTTCGGGGGCCTCTCTAAATTTTACACCCCATAAACCCATGCAAAAAACATTCCCTCATTTTGGTGCCCCCGCAGGCACACAGTTCGCGAAAGTCGTCCCTGGTGGAACGACGATCCTGCCTAATGGACGCTTTGTCACGCCCCTTGGCAAGCGGCTCTGGGTGCCGCGTGAGAACTTATGGAGCGTCGGGCTCTCGCCGGACGGCAAGACGCTGGCGGGCCTCTATGAGGGAGGACTGGCGCTCTGGCAGCTAGAGTCCGGCGAGACAAAGCCCAAGGTGGTTGCGCGGCGTGACGCGGGCTTTTCCGGGGTGTTTACCAAAGACGGAAGCCGCTATATCGTCTCCAGCGGCGATGCGGGTCATGGGATCGAGATCTACAGCACTGCAGACTGGGACGCGGAGACGGTAAAAATTGCGGCGGATCGTGAAGCCTACATCAATGATATCGCCCTCTCACCCGATGAGCGCTGGGTCTACGGCGTGGATGTCGCGCGGCAGAAAGTGGTGGTCTTTGATCTGCAAGGCAGCAAAGTCGCCGCCGAAGTGCCTGCGGGGCGGCAGCCATACTCGTGTGTGCTCTCCGCCGACGGCAAGCGGCTCTTTATCGCCAATATCGGCATCTTTGACTACAGCCTCGTGCCGCCACCTGCGCCCGGAAGTGGCGGCAGCAAGCGCGGCCTGAACGTCCCCGCGTTTGGGTTTCCCTCGAAAGAGGCGGAGAACGGCGTGGAGCGCGAGGGCCGGAGAGTGCCAGGGCTAGGAAGCCCCTACGTGCCGGATGCTCAGAGCCTCTGGGCCTACGACGTGAGCAATCCTGCCGCACCCAAAGTGACCGCGAAGGCCAAGACCGGCATTCTGATCCATGCGCCTGCCGACGGCGGCAAGTCCGTGGGCGGCAGTGCGCCCAATGCGCTTCTCCTGCGCGGCAACCTGCTCTTTGTGAGTAATGCCAATAACGACACCGTGCAGCTCTTCGATGTCGCCACCATGAAGCCTGTGAAGACCATCAAGCTCACGCCGACCAAAGAGACGGCGCTGCTGCGTGGCGTGATCCCCACCGGCATGGCGCTCAATAAAGCCGGGACACGGCTCTATGTCTGTGAGGCCGGAATCAATGCCGTGGCGGTGATTGACCCGAAGGCGGGCACCGTGCTGGGCCATCTCCCGACCGGCTGGTTTCCAACGCAGTGCGTGCTCTCAAGCGATGAGAAGACGCTCTATATCGGCACGCAGAAGGGCCTGGGACGTGGGCCACGCGGCTCTAAAAACCCTCGCCCCGCAACGGATGAGCGCTCCGGCCTCACCGATATGCCGGGCATGGTGGATTGTGTCAGCCTCCCGGCGCTCAACTTAGCCAGCGCCACCCGCGCCGTGCTCGCCAATAATGGGCTGGTTCCCAAGCCCACGCCCGCGCCAAAGCTCCCCAAAGACATTGAGTATGTTGTCTTTATCACCAAAGAGAACCACACCTTTGACGGTATCTTCGGCACGCTGGAGAACGCCGCCGGCGAGCCCGACTACGCCGAGTGGGGCGAGCGTGGCTGGATTCGTGAGAACGGCAAGGACGAGCGCGTCCCGATCATGCCCAATCACCTAAAGCTCGCACGGCAGTTTGGCGTCTCGGACAACTTCTACATGGAGCCCGATGCCTCCGGGGATGGACACCGCTGGCTCGTCGGGGTCTACCCCAGCCTCTGGACGACACGCGTCTTCTACTCCGGTTGGAACTTCTCTCTCTCAGAGAGTGCGCGAGGCCGCATGGTCAGCTTTGGCTCCAACGGCTCGCAGATCCCTGAGGACTACCTAGAGAATGGCTCGCTCTGGGAGCACCTAGCGCGGGGCGGCATCACGTTCCGCAACTATGGTGAGGGCTACGAGCTCCCGCACAACGACGAAGGCGAGCCGGAGAGCAAGTCGGGAGCGAACACGCTGGTCAACTTCCCCATGCCCAAAGTCCTCTACGACAACACCTGCTTTAACTTCCCCGCCTACAACAACAACATCCCCGATATCGCCCGTGCAGATTGGTTTAAAGAAGACATCGTGGACTACCGGAAGAAGCATAAAGGCGCACTGCCACGTTTTATCAATATCGCCATCTGCAACGACCATGGCGCGGGCAAGCGCCCCGACCGTGGCTACCCCTACACCGCCAGCTACATGGCCGACAACGATCTGGCGCTGGGCCGCATCGTCGAGTTTCTCTCTCAGCAGCCCGAGTGGAAGAAGATGGCGATCTTCGTCACCCAGGACGACTCCGGCGGCGACGGCGATCACATTGACCGGCACCGGAGCTTTGTGCTAGGAATCGGCCCGTGGATGAAGAAGCACTACGTCGCCCACCAGCACACCAGCATCATGAGCATTATCAAGACCATCTACCGGCTCTTTGGTCTTGGCCCCAACAACCTCTGTGACGCCCTCGCCACCGATCTCTCGGAGATGTTCACGACGACGCCGGACTTCACGCCGTATAAGCACGTCCCCGCTGATCCGAGGGTCTTCAAGCCCGGCGACACGTTCGATCCGTCTGACCCGCAGTTTAAAAAGCGGCGCGGCGAAAAGCCCGATGTGCCGCTGGACGATCCGAGGTTCATAGACTCACTACGCCAAAAATGACAGTATCGTGTAGAATGGTCGCGTGAATACAACCTATCTGGAGACGGCAGTCTCTCTGGCAAAGCAGGCTGGAGAGATTGGCCGCCATATCTTTATCACGGCGCGCGAGAGCACCTGGAAGTCCGACAATACGCCTGTCACTGAGGCAGATATCGCCATCAATGACCTCGTGATCCGCGAGCTCTCCCGGATCTACCCCAGCCATGCGATTATTGGCGAGGAGTCCAGCCAGCCCCACGAGGGCGCGGATCATGTCTGGGTGTGTGACCCGATTGATGGCACCATTCCTTATGCCCTCGGGATCCCGACCTCAGCGTTCTCTCTAGGTCTAGTAGTCAATGGCGTCACCGAAGTGGCCGTCGCCTACGACTTTCACGCGGATCGTATGTACACTGCCGAGCGGGGCAAAGGTGCGTTCTGTAACGGAGTGCCCCTCACTGCCTTTACCGGCACGAGCCTACGTGCCACGGTCACCGATGTGGAAGGGCTCTGGTGGAGCGGCTTCCCCGTGGGTGAGCTCACCGAGCTCCCTACCCTCTTAGAGCGCGAGGGCAGCAAGATTCTTAAAGTCTGCTCAATGGTCTACGCCGGATTGTTGGTGGCACGCGGTGAGCTGGCAGGAATGATCAGCCGCGGCGACAAGCCCTGGGACGTGGCGGCGATGGACTTGATTGTCCGAGAAGCAGGCGGCTGCGTGACGGACTTAAAGGGCAATCCCCTCCGCTGCGACGGCCCCGTCCCCGGCAGCGTCGTCTGCGGTGCCGGTGTCCAAGACGCCTATCTCAGCCTGATTGACGAGGCGTTTAACAC
>NZ_CBAYMC010000344.1:0-3613 GCF_964826245.1 Armatimonas sp.
TCTTCTTTTGGTAGTCGGAGGGAATCACGATGGTGGATGGTGCCTCAGTGGTGTGTCGCTCCTGGCCTGTTGCCTCTTGCCAGACTTGGAGAGAGGTATAGTGTTTCTTGCCATTGATAAACAGTGGCGGGATACCTCGGGCATCGTAGTGGTTGCTATCAAGCTGGACTTGATCGTTTGTAAGCTTGAGCAAATTACTGGAGACAAGGGGAACCCCCTTACCCACGACAACCACCATGTTGTTTTTCGCGACACAGCCCTTGATATGCATGTCGTCGTTTTTACCACCGTAGCCGGGGAGGCGGTTGATGAATAGGACTCCCTCAGGCTCTCTGCCCATGTGGCTCTCCTGCACGATCGCAAGATTGTGTTCCACATGACACTCATCAAGGCCAGAACCCCAGGCAACAAACCCAAAACCAAAGGCAGCTTGGTCTTTTTTATGGCCATCATTGATACTGATGCAGAAACGAATGATATTGCCTCGCGTCTGCCCAGCAGTGGGATAGTCACAGTGCATAAACCCAGGGCCATCGTTATGGTAGGTGAGACAGTGCTCGATGGTGCAGTTCATGCAGCCCCCATCGAGATCAAAGCCACCACCATCTTTGCCTCGCGTGCGTGTCCCCTCGACAATACAGTGATGAAAGCGCACCCGCCGCGCATCGTAGGCCCACATTCCCACGCCGCCACCGGGTCCCATGTTCTCCGAAGCGAGGCAGTACTCCACCGTGCCGTCTTGCACACCACTCAGCACCAGTCCCGAGCCAGAGTGGTTACGCGAGAGGACGCAGTCGGTAATGTGAACATTGTGGTGCGGGTACACAACCGTAGACTTCTCTCGATCCCGCTTTGCGTAGAAATTGATTCCTTTCCCACCATTGTCGTGAGCATCGACGTGGCGAAGAACCACGTCCTCAAAGCCCGGCTGACTGTCGTGCCAGGAGCCAACACTGACACCATCGCCACTGAAGCCGCTGACTGTGACGCTCTCGACACGCACGTACTTGTGTAGCCTCCCCCGCGAGTCATCCGTGTAGATGCTCAGCCCTGTCACCCCCTTGTTTTTCTGCGAATCGTCGGGAACCACGAGCGGGAGACTGCTCTTTAAGTTAAGGTCGCGAACCTCAATGCCACCAGCTCTGAGCTCGATAGCCGAGCTGCCTGATGCAATAATCGTCGCGCGTTTTGCACCGCTTCCTCGAATGACGATAGGCTTCAGCGGCGTTCCGCTGTTGTTAGGTGGCAGTGAGAGAGCACCATGAAACTCCTGGCCCTCCGCGAGCACGACCTGATCACCTGGTAGAAGGCGAACCCCTTTGAGTTTTTCCAAGGTACGCCAGGCTTGCTGGGGGCTTATTCCCGCGCCTTGATCATCACCGCGTGTGTCGAAATAGTAGTTAGTGCTCATCTATCGAGGTGCCGCTCCAGGAGGGCCAGGAATGGGTGGTCCTCCGCCCTTCATCTCTTTGGTAGTACGGGTCGAGGTTGGGTCGGGCTTGGATGAGCAACCGACTACCACGACAAGAAATAGGACTGCAACGAGTGCCATGAGTAAACGCATCACTTTCTCCTCACTTCTGGTGAAAGAGAGCATGCCCTCCCCCACCAGAATACTGTCACTAGGGCTGGTTGAGCATGAAGTACCTATCCACGGGTATCTGGGTTGCAGTGAAGGTCTTATCTGCGTTCCAGCGCCCATAGAACGCCTCCAGCTTCATCGACTTGACGTGGCCATCACAGAAGGCGATATTGGCCATCGTGTTGTGACGTCCCTCAGCAACCGAGATGAAATCCACTGCACCATTGCCAACGCGCGCCGAGGGGGGCTGAACCCCGCTCCAGGTAGCGCGTCGGCCACCGGGGCCATCGGCATGCCCTGCATCGGTGAACATCACGGTCTCAGCGGTCTTGCTCACAGATGCCTCACTACGCCCCGGCTGCGTCCAGCCCCAGATGCCCCACTTATCGCCGGTTGTCCAGACGGGTACGAAGTTATTGCTAGGATCCATCTCAGTGAGGTAGAGCCAGTTGTAGCCCACAGTAAAGTACGACGCCTGGTTACCGGAGCTATAGGATGTTGCTGTGGGGCAGCGCCAGACACTGTCTTCCGGCCAGAGGTTGCCCCCGCTGGTATTGGTATTCTTCTTATTGGTCTTGATGTAGGGATCAAGCATGTTGGCGATTGTGTAGCGCTGGGGGCTATTTTCCAGCATCGGGTAGCACTCATCGTAGTCTTGTTGGTACATGCGCGTGGCGAGGGCAAGCTGACGAATGTTGCTCTGGCAGGTGGCTTGCCTCGCTTTCTCTCTGGCCTGGGCAAAGACGGGAAAGAGGATTGCCGCCAAGATTGCAATGATAGCAATGACTACTAGTAACTCAATGAGGGTGAACCCTCGACTTTCTTGGATGAACCGTTTCATAGGTTAAGATTCCTTCGATGGAAAAAGAGGAGGCAGTGATGCCCCGCAAGAGTGACGCACCGTCAGTGATACCGGCAGGACGGGCTGCCGCAGGGTGATTTCCTTACCTTCGATCAGAGAAATAAGTAGCTGCGTGGCTTGCAAGCTCATATCGTAGATGGGCATGCATACACTGGTCAGAGCAGGCTGTGTGAGCAATGCGGTCTGGGAGTCGTCATAACCGACAAGGGACATGTCCTTAGGGATACTCAGGCCATGCTCGGTCAGTGCCTCCAGAGCGCCTTGAGCACTGAGATCATTTCCCGCAAAGACAGCGGTGGGCCACTGTGTTCGGGGGCGTTGCAGCAACGCCTTCATGCCGCTGTAGCCGCCAGGAGCAGTGAAGCCAGCAGGAACGACCAGCGCGGGCTCAGGGGCAATTCCTGCGTTGCGAAGTGCTGCAAGGTAGCCAGCGCGACGTGGAGCGCTGGTGGCAACCTTAGGATCACCCGAGAGATGAGCGATTCGTCGATGCCCCAGTGCGATCAGATGCTCGGTCGCGAGCTGTCCTCCTGCGAAGTCATCTGCGTTCACAGCGCAGAGCTCGGAGGTGTCAGGAGTGTAGATTAGCGCGACGCAGGGAAAGCGCTCGTGCTGGCACCGTTCCACCAAGGGACTGTGCGGGGTAGGCAAGACCAGTAAGAGGCCATCCACACGGGGGTCGATTAGCTCACCGCTATCCACCGCATTCCAGTCGTCTCCTGTGGCCGTGTGGAGCATCAGGTTCCAGCGTGCCTCAACAGCGGCAGTCATCACCCCTGAGAGAATCGCCATACTAAAGGGGTTATGGTCGATAAACGCCGATGAGTAAGGGAAGACGAGCCCAAGTGCACCACTGCGCCCCGTCGCTAGGCTACGTGCTAAGTGGTTGGCCTTGTAGCCAAGCTCGCTGGCAATAGTATGAACACGATCTTGGGTACGCACAGAGATCCGGCGTTGTGCCGCCTTGCCGCTCAGCACTGCGGAGACGGTCATCAGGCTGACACCTGCCTGTTCCGCAACATCTTTAATGGTAACTGCTTGCCTGCCCGCCATGGGGGTGCCTTAATCCTTGCTCTAGCGCTAATCCTAAGTCCAGTGTACAATGCGAATCGGCCCGTGTCAAGCGGGTGAGAGGGAGAGGCTTGATTGTGAAAACCTTGCGACTCTTA
>NZ_CBAYMC010000345.1:0-3577 GCF_964826245.1 Armatimonas sp.
GATCCGTCGGCGGGCCTGCGAACTGCTGCCGCGATCGTGGCCTGTGTCTATATCTTTGGTTTTATCGGCCTCTCCCTTGCCCCGGAGACCCGGGGCAAGGCGCTGCCGGAGTAGCAACAGGCCGCTTTAGCCGCCCGCTACGTCGGAAATGGGTTCCGATCAAACCCATCTTGGTGCCAGTAGGGGTAGGTCTTGGTCTTGTTGCTGGCCGCATCCAGACGCGCGACTTGCTCGCCCGTCAGGTTCCAGCCGACCGCTCCGAGGTTTTGCTTCAGCTGCTCCTCATTGCGTGCCCCGACCACCAGAGTCGCGACCGTGGGGCGCTGTAAGAGCCAGTTGAGCGCGAGCTGCGGGACGGTCTTGCCTGTTTCTTCGGCGAGCTGATCCAGCACGTCCACCACGCCGTAGAGATACTCATCGTCCACGGGTGGGCCGTTGTCCACGACCACTTTCGACTGCAAGCGGCTGCTCTCCGGGAGTGGCTGGCCACGGCGGATCTTGCCAGTCAGGCGGCCCCAGCCTAGCGGACTCCAGACCACGGCTCCTACTTTCTGATCGAGCCCCAGCGGCATCAGCTCCCACTCGTAGTCGCGGCCAATGAGGGAGTAATAGGCTTGGTGGGCCACGTAGCGCGGTAGGCCGTACTTCTCCGCCGCCGCCAGCGACTTCATTAAATGCCAGCCCGAGAAGTTCGAGCAGCCGACGTAGCGAATCTTACCCGCCCGCACAAAGTCATCAAGAGTCTGGAGCGTCTCTTCGACGGGCGTGAAGGCGTCGAAAGAGTGGAGCTGGAACAGATCAATGTAGTCCGTGCCGAGCCGCCGCAGGCTATTGTGGATCGTCTCCATTAAGTGAAAGCGCGACGAGCCGGTCTCGTTGTGCCCTGGCCCCGTGCGAAAGCCGCCCTTGGTCGAGATCAGGACTTTATCGCGGCGGCCTTTGATCGCCTGCCCCAGAATCTCCTCCGCCTTGCCCCCCGAGTAGACATCCGCAGAGTCAAACATCGTCAGGCCCGCGTCGAGGCAGATGTCCACTAGCCGCGTCGCCTCCGCCACATCGCTCGCGCCCCACGCCTCAAAGAACGCGCCGCTGCCACCAAACGTGCCGGTGCCAAAGCTCAGAACGGGCACCTTGAGGCCAGAGGCCCCTAAAAATCGGTATTCCATGCTCCTGATATACCTGAAAGCCCGAATCTGTTCCCGGTAGCTACAAAACCATCCCGCGACGCGCCGTCTGAGCATAGGAAACCAGCTCCGGGAGACGTGCTCCTTTTGTGGCCAGAAACGCGTCAATAATGCCCTGTACACGCTTCGGGTCGGCACCTTGCCAGTGTCCTAAGCCGTGAAGAGCACTCTCCTGACAGGCGAGATGCGGCAAGGCTAGCGCTCGCTCCAGAACGTCGAGGACGGCACTGTTTAGCTCTGTTCGGGCATTTTTGTAGAGTGGGAAGATGTCCCACCACATAAAGCAAACATGATGGAGTTCATCTCTCGTTTTCTGGCTTAGAAGCTCAGGGCAACGAGTGGCAAAGACTTCTTTATAGACACGATAGATACTCTTAAGGCAGGTTCGACACTCGGTGCGTGGTAATTCCAGGTTGAAGAGGGCTGTGAGTGGCGAGTCTCCTTCCCAAATTAGCCTATGGAGCCCTTTGCCCACCTGGGTATTCGAGTAAGGTTGAAGAAGCTCACCGGCATGGGTGAAGAGGTGCGTTGCAAAAGCAAGCGTATCGGTGTTGGAGATCTCAGGAAATTCCCCTCGTATCCAGTCCCAATCGTCGGGGTGATCGAACCAGGCACGAACCCAGTTCTCGAAGCTCATGGTCTGCATAAAAGGCATGCTATCATGAGGAGTATGGATCAACCGCCGCCACAGACTCCAGCGCCACTGCCGCCGTTTGTGCTCTCGAACTTTTCGTCGCTCTCGGCCAAAGAGCTGCGCTGGGATCGGGAGTTTTCGTTTGTCTGGGGAGACTTAAAGCTTTCGTCGGGGAAGGCGAGCTATGTGGTGAAAGACAAGACCCTGCTCGCGGAGGGCAGTGTCGCCGCGAAGCTTGGGACAGAGCGAGTTGAAGGGAAAGACCTCAAGATCACCGGGCTGGACATGGCGGCACGCTCGGTTAGCAAAGACGGTTTTGGCTTTTACTTCACCGACGCAAAGCTCTTCTCACCGGTCCTGTATATCGCGGGGAAGACGCTTAGTGTCTCCAGTGAGACGGGCGCGGAGGCACGCCGTCTGCTTTTTGTGCCCGGCCCCGATCCCAAGGGCGAGCTCGAACTCTCTGCGGATCGGCTACGCTCACAGCCGGGAAGTGGGCGCTTGTTTTTTGAGAACGCGACCGTCCGGGTTTTGGGCAACCGCCTGATCACCCTGCCACGGCTGGGAGTTACCCCGCGCTACGATAGAAAACGCGAGGAGCAGAGCCTGGTGTTGCCCATTATCTACCGAACGTCGCGCGTCTCAGGTGTGGTGGTAGGGGTACGCCTGCCGTTCGCGCCCGTGGGAGGCGCCCCGGGGACCTTTATCGTCGAGTCCACCACACTCCAAGGCTGGAACGTGCTGGCGACGGCGCGAAAAGAGCTTCTCGGTCAGCCGACTTCTCCTGAGTCTGAGGAGCCCAATCTCTTCACGGGAGTGCGCAATGCCACCCAGAAAGAGCGCAGCTTTGAGGAGCGCGTGCGGCCTTTTATTATCGCCCGACCTCCGGTTGCTCCTGATCTTTCTTTGCGCCGCTACGCGCAGGCACTGAGTGCGCCTGCCGTGCTAGATCCCTTGCCTTTGCAGAGCAAGCCGACCTTGGCTCTGGAAGCAACCGCTGAATCGAATCGCGAGTTCGTGCGGCGCGGGGCGTTTCTGCTCCGCTCACGCCTCCCTGAGGCGGTGCTGACGGGGCGGATACCCGGGAGCAAGGGGGAGGGCGGCTGGCTTGCAACACTGGGCGGAGGCCCGGCGCGTGAGACGTTTCTGGATGGCTCTGGTAAGCACGTGCAAGCGGATCGGCTGATCGGCTCGCTGGCCTGGGAAGCACCCCGCATCCGGCTAAGCCCTCACAGTCAGGCACACGCTCTCCTGCGCCAGATCGAGCAGCGCTACTCCCATAACCACTACAGTATCTCCGAGCTACGCCTCTCCACCGACTATGGCTTCACTCCTCAGACTGGCCTGAGTGGCGGCGTAGCCCTGCGCCGTGCCCAGGGGAAGTCCCCGTTTCTCTTTGACACGCTTGAAGCCCTCAGTGAAGCACAGCTCCGAGGCCAAACACAACTGGGCAGCCTGACAGTCGCCCTGATGGGCCGCTGGGATCTGCGCACCCGCCAAATCTTCGACCAGGAGATCGCCCTCGGCTGGCGCGGCAAGACCATCGAGCCGCGCCTTACCTGGCGCAGCCAGAACCAGCAAGTCGGCTTCACCATCAACCTCCCCGCCCTCACCGGGTTCTAGCCCACCTGAACCCACCCCGGGTGGGTTCGAGGAGGAAATTTGGCCTGTCGCCCCGAATAGGGCTTCAAAAGTTTGTACTTTTCTGAGGACATAAAAAAGATGGCAAAGCAAGTTCGTATCGGTCTGGTGGGGTATC
>NZ_CBAYMC010000346.1:0-3565 GCF_964826245.1 Armatimonas sp.
CGGCGGCGATGGGGCGTTTAGAGATAAGGCGTGAGATTGGCTTTGGCGCGGATCAGGCCGAGCTTGTCGCCCTCGACACTGCCGTTGTAGCGGAAGTCCTCCAGCTCAATCGCAATGGTGTCGTCGAAGCCGTGGCGCTGAAGCTCACCGAGAACCCAGGCCCAGTTGACGACGCCCTCGCCGGGGATGCAGTAGCGCCAGTCGCCGCCGCCGCAGTGCACCGGGCGGTCGAGGCTAGGCCCTAGATTGCCATAGAGATAGGCACCGTCGCCGTCGAGCTGGGTGTCTTTGCCGTGCGCATGGATCGCACGGCCCCCGAACTCACGCAGAAACCTCTGGTAGTCCACGCCGATACGCACGAGGTGGCTAGGGTCGTAGTTGATCCCAAACTCCTCACCAGGGACGACGGCAAACATCGCGCGGAGTGTCTCGGGAGTCACGCCTAAAGCATTGTTGTTGGGCCCCGGCCAGCCCTCCACGGCGATTCGCACGCCTACCCGCGCCGCGACTTTTGCCACTTCGGGGAAGCTCTTGCTCCAGTTCTCCAGGCTCACGCGGCGGCTCTGGCTGCTGTCGGGCGGGTTGAAGGTGGTGAAGGCCTTGGTAAAGCCCTGCGCCGCCATGGCCTCCAGAGCGTTGCTACAGGTCTCAATGCCCTGCTTCTGCACCGCTTCATCGGGCGAGAGCAGCTCACGCGTGCCGCCCAGATCGCATGTCCCGAGCCCGAGGCCACTTGCCTTGAGCGCCGCAACATTCTCTGGGTTTGGCGAACCCACATCAATGGAGCCAAAGCCACTCTCAGCGGCCCAAGCCGCCATCTCTGCAAAGGGGATGCGCCCTAGCGCCCCCGGAATCCGAAATCCTACTGAAATCATTGTTTTCCTAACCTTGGTAATGTGCAAGAGCCGGATACTGGTACTCTCACTTTTGCTGTTTTAGTATACGACAAGTTAGCCTCCTAAGTCAGTCCCCGAAGGAATACCTGTTTTTGGGGAATCTATCGGCTTGTCTCAATCCCTCTCCGACAATCTAAGATATGTCTCAAGAAATGCCTGTTCAGGCATCAAAGGCTCCTTCACGACTGGAATTTATTGATCTCTTGCGTGGCTTGGCATGCTTGCTGGTATTGATCCATCATGAGCACGAGCTACTTCCTCCCCTTCCTCAGGTTGGGCCACTCTTAGAACCTGCCGTGAGTGTGATTCGGGGCGCGGCCCGGTGGGGATACTTGGGTGTTCATCTCTTTTTGGTACTCTCAGGTTTTTGTTTGATGTGGCCACTGGTCCGTAGTGGATCTCTAAGCTCTGTGCCTCTAAATCTCAAGGAATTTATCCGAAAGCGTGCACAGCGCATCTTGCCACCATACTATGTGGCGCTTGCCTTGTTTTGCACTCTGTCTTATCTAGCACCGTCACTGCTACAGAGGCCAACCGTCTGGTGGGACATTCCAGTCCATCTTTTGTGTCTCCAGAACTGCTTCCCACAGACCGTGACGACGAGCAATATTGCCTTCTGGTCGCTTGGGTTAGAAGTCCAGCTCTACGCTGCGTTTCCGCTCATGATCCTGCTCATGCGCCGCGTTGGTCTGCACAAGACCTTGGGAGCGACGTTGGTTCTGGCACTCTTGTGGCAGACACTCATGCACGAGCTTCATCCCAAGCTCTCGGAGAGCCTGCCGGACTTTGCCATCGGTGTGGCGACCTACTACGCACTCCCCGGACGCCTTTTTGAGTTTGTCTGTGGCATGGGGGCCGCGCTGCTGGTGGCTCGCCAAAGAAACGCCCCTGTCCCTAGCTTTGCTCTCTTTGCGCTGGGCCTGATGACTCTAAATCTCCTACTGATCTCACAAGCGCCGCCGCAGTTTGGCCCAATCTTTGGTTGCTGGTTTGACCAGCTCTGGGGAATCACGTTTGCTCTGATTATCATCGAGGTTGGCCGAATGAGCGAGGCACCTTGGCTCTCACAGCTTCCCGCTCGTGCGCTCAAAGGGTTCGGGACGATCTCCTTTAGCGTTTACCTGGTACACTTGCCCTTGTTTCAGCTTATCTCCAGCAAGCTGTCGCTTCTTGGACTCTCCCCCACCGCCACATTTGCCGTCGCGCTCTTCGTCATTCTGCCGTTTTTGGTGATCGCAGGGCGGGTTTTTTATCGCCTGGTCGAGGCTCCACAGCAGTTTCGAAAGCCCAAACCTCAGAGCTCGCTCATAAAATCAAAGATGATCTCATGATTGTTGTTGACCGCAAACTGAGTGCTGATAGATTCCTAGTCTGAGGCCACTTGCCTTGAGCGCCGCGACATTCTCGGGGCTCGGCGAGCCCCGATCACGGAGAGAGAGTCGAGCCTGGCAGCAGGGGCTTGCCCTCGGCAAAAGAGAGTAAGTTGGTTGCTGTCACCCGTGCAATCTCGCCCAGTGCTTCCTGGGTGAGAAACCCTTGGTGGGACGTAATGAGCACGTTGGGGAATGTCAAAAGGCGGGAGATCTCGTCGTCTTGGAGTACCTCGCTGGAGTAGTCCTCGAAGAACAAGCCTTCCTCAGCCTCGTAGACATCCAGCGCCACCCCCCCTAACGTGCCCGCTTTGAGCATATTGATGAGAGCCTTGGTCTCCACAAGCTTGCCTCGACTGGTGTTGATTAGATAGGCTCCTGGCTTCAGTTGGGCCAGCGTCTCCGTATTGAGCAGATAGCGCGACTCGGGTGTCAGGGGCAGATGCAGCGAGATAATATCGCTTTTGGAAAGCAGGGTGGAGAAGTCCACATAGCCAATGCGGTGTTCGGCCGCCCACTCCAAGGACGGGGAGGGGTCGTAGGCGAGCACTTCGGTGCCGAACCCTCGGAAAATCTGTGCTGCGACACGCCCGATCTTGCCTGTGCCGACAATCCCGACGGTCTTGCCGTGCAGATCAAAGCCCACCAGCCCGTTGAGAGAAAAATTATGCTCACGGACGCGGTTATAGGCACGATGGATTTTTCGGTTAAGTGCCAGCAAGAGCGCCACGGTGTGCTCCGCGACGGCATAGGGCGAGTAGGCAGGCACCCGTGTGACGACCATGCCCAGCGCCTTTGCCGCCATGAGATCCACGTTATTGAAGCCTGCACAGCGAAGTGTCACGAGCCGGACTCCTCGGTCGTAGAGCTGCTTGAGACACGGGGCATCCAGCAGATCGTTGACGAACACACAGACGGCTTGTGCTCCCTCTGCGCTGCTAGCGGTCTCGGTGGTGAGGCGAAACTCATGAAACGTGACCTTGAGGTTTTCGATACCAGTCACCTTTTCGAAGTACTCGCGGTCGTAGGGCTTTGTGTCGTAGAACGAGAGGGAAAGCATTTTAAAAGTGTCCTAACGGTTTCTCTAAAGATCGCTCATAAAATCAAAAACAATGTCGTTGCAGCCCGGCAGGCCCTCGTGGCCGAAGTCGGGGTAGAGGACGAGGTTTTTCTTGCTGGTGATCTTGTTGTAAGCGGCAAACTGGGTGCTGGGAGGACAGATCGTGTCCATGAGGCCGATGGGCATTAGCACGTCGGCGCGAATTCTAGCCGCCAAGTGCTGGTTGTCAATATAGCCCA
>NZ_CBAYMC010000347.1:0-3520 GCF_964826245.1 Armatimonas sp.
GAAGTCACGGGGATTAACCGGGGTGGAGTTCCTCATCTCGGATGATCATGCAGGACTTGTCAAAGCCATTGAAGGGAGTTTTGTGGGGGCAACCTGGCAGCGATGTCAAGCGCACTTTATCCAAAACCTCTCGGATGCTTGTCCCAAAACCGAGGTGGAAGCTTTCCTTAGCTTGGCCAAACAAGTGCTTCATGCTCCCGATCTTGCCAGCGCTCGCACGCGCTTACGAGAGACGTGCCAGACCTTTGAGAAGCGATGCAGCAAGGCGGTGGCTCTGCTGGAGTCTGCCTTTGATGAAGTGACCAGTGTACTCATCTTACCGACGAAGTACCATCGTCTTTTGAGGACAAGTAACTCCCAGGAGCGCTTGAATGAAGAGATTCGTCGCAGAGACCGCGTGATTCGGATTTATCCGAATCGTGCGAGCTGCGAGCGCCTGCTGGGGGCGCTGCTCATGAAGTTTGACGAAGCAATGACGACGGGAAAAGTCTACACTAACATGGACGATTATCATGCTTGGCGCTTGGAGAGATCTGAGGGGCACGCTTCACGGGAGGCTTTGCCCAAGACAGAGGGTTCTGCTGCTGCTTTTAAAGGAAAGGAATCTGAGGTGCTCTTGACGGTGGCTTAAGCCGCTATCCAGACGCTTTTGAAGGCGAAGCTACCAAGCTTCGCGGGCGGCAAAGCCGCCTGGGGAGAGGGAACCGTAATTACACCAAAAAATGGACTTGACAATTTCGCCCTAAGTCAACAAACTACCGTTATTGATCTCTCGTTAAATCTGTAAACCAGCTCTATTGAAACATCCCATCAAGACATCCTGGAGACGACGGAGACGATTTACTGCAAAAGTAGCATAATCGAACGCTGGGGTATAATTCCAGAAGCATGAAGATCATCAGATTTATTGACCACGCGGGCAATATCCGCTACGGCACCCCCACCGACGACACCTACACCACGGCGACGGCGCTCGAGGGAGATTTATTCACCGGCCTCACCCCCACCAAAGAGCTTCTCTCGGTCGCCAAGCTCCTGGCCCCGATCACGCCGCCCAATATTTTGTGCATCGGCCTCAACTACCAGCGGCACGCGGAGGAGAGCGGCATGGCCGTTCCCGACCGACCAATTCTCTTTATCAAGCCCACCAGCACCCTGAGCAACCCCGGCGACCCGATCATCCACCCGAAAAACAGCGAGGAAGTGGACTACGAGTGCGAGCTAGCCGTGGTGATCGGCAAGACTGCCAAGAACGTGGACGAAGACGATGCCCTAGACTACGTTTTCGGCTATACCTGTGCCAACGATGTCTCCGCCCGCGACTGGCAGCTACGCTACGATAAACAATGGACACGCGGCAAGAGCTTCGACACGTTCTGCCCCCTTGGCCCCGTACTCGTCACTGTGGACGAAATAGACGATCCCAACGAGCTTCAGATTCAGACCCGCGTCAACGGCGAGACGCTGCAAAACTCCAACACGGCAGACATGATCTTCGATGTCTGCGAGATTATCTCGTCGCTCTCCAAGAACTTCACCCTGCTTCCGGGCACGGTGATCTTGACCGGCACCCCCGAGGGCGTCGGCATGGGACGCACCCCCAAGCGCTGGCTCGTCCCCGGCGATGTCTGTGAGATCGAGATCGAAGGAATCGGAGTGCTGGTCAATACCGTGGAGGAGGCCCCCTCCGCCCCCAAGTCTGGGGGAACTTTCTAATGTTCTCACTGGACGGAAAACGCGCGATTGTGACGGGTGGTGCCTCAGGAATTGGGGCGGCGATCGTGGAGACGCTCAAGACACAGGGCGCGAGCGTCCTCGTGCTAGATCTGAGTGACCACGCCGACCTACCCTGTGATGTCTCCGACCCTGACTCCGTTTCTCGCGCCTTCGCAAAAGCGGATGAAGAGGCAGGCGGGCCGCTGGATATTCTGGTGTGCTCGGCGGGAATCGGGTTTGTGGGCGATATTCTCAAGACCACCCCCGCGGACTTCGACCGGCTCATGGGCGTGAACGCGCGTGGGCTCTTTCTCTGCTGTCAGGAAGCCGTGCGCCGCATGAAGGCTAGCGGCAACGGCGGAAGTATCGTCAATATCTGCTCCATCGCCGCCGAGACCGCGCTCGCGGAGCGCTTTGCGTACTCCGCAACCAAGGGGGCGGTGCTGGCCATGACCCGCTGCATCGCGAAAGACTTTGTGGCAGATAACATCCGCTGCAACGCCGTCTGCCCGGCGCGGGTTCACACCCCGTTTGTGGATGCCTACTTAGCCAAGAACTACCCCGGAAAAGAGGCCGAGCAGCTCGCCGTGCTGTCGTCCGCGCAGCCCATGGGCCGTATGGGCCAGCCCGCCGAGATCGCCGCATTGGTGGCCTATCTCTGCTCCGACGAAGCCAGCTTTGTCACAGGCGCCGCCTACGACATCGACGGCGGCGTCATGGCAATGCACTAGACCGCCGATTTCAATCGGCGGAACCAACGGAGAATTTCATGGAACAGGAACTCAGCGCGGGGCCGCTTCGGTGTAAGTTTGCCGACGGCGAGCTGCGCTACATCAAACTCGGTGACACGGAAGTTGTCCGGCGGGTGTTTTTTGCGGTGCGAACCAAGACCTGGGATACCCTGACTCCCAAGCTCTCCAACCTCGACATCTCCCAAACCGAGAGTGGCTTTCGTATTGTCTTCGACGCACGCTGTGAGCGAGGCGCGGCGGGCTTCGACTCAGACGGGGCGTTTAGCTGGTCGGGGAAGATCGAGGGCAAGCGCGATGGCACGATTGTCTTCACGGCAACCGGCGCACCGACGCGCGACTTTGAGACGAATCGTGTTGGGCTCTGCGTGCTCTTTGGGACGCCCACGGTCTGCGGCCAGAAGTACACGCTCACAGGCAAAGACGGCCCGCGCACCGGGACGTTCCCCAAGTACGTCAATGCCCCACTCACCTTCGAGGAAAACTTCTCGGAGCTACGCTACGGCACTATCCGAGTGAGCGCGACGGGCGATGGGCTTTTCTCCATGGAAGACCAGCGCAACTTCGCCGACTCCAGCTTCAAAGCCTACATGACGATGCCCTACGCCTACCCCAAGCTGACCAAAGGCGACGCGCACACGCAGACCATCACGATCAAGCCTGAGGGCCTTCTCCAAGCCGTCAAGCAGCGCACAAGTAAAACGACACGGCTCGTGCTGGGTGAGGTCCTGCTCAGTCGCACCTTTCCTGAGATTCGCCAGGGAAGCACGGGCGAGCGAAACTGGTTCCATAGCATCAACCACGACCGGGAGAAAGCCAAGGCCGCCGAGAGCGTCTCCTTCGCCTACTTCCCCACCGAGCACCTCTACGACGACGACACGTGCTGGGAGAATGTCCCCGTGATTGTCGAGCTGGCAGAGTCCGCGCGGCAGTTTGCGCCCGGAAAGCAGATAGACATCCATCACATCGCCCTCACGCTCACCCATCCCCGCCCTGCCCCTGAGCCACGCAATGCCAACCCAATGGGAGCCGCCTGGGCCGCCGTCTGTCTAAAG
>NZ_CBAYMC010000348.1:0-3508 GCF_964826245.1 Armatimonas sp.
CTCGCCATTCTGAGTGGCGGTATATAGTTTTACCAGAAAGTAGGAAAAATGAGCCCGGTAATTTTAGTAGATTGGATCCGTAGTTTTAGCAGAGCCTCTCAGTGGGATCAGGTGGTTCGTAAGATCAACGATGACGAAACGAAGCTCTCACCGCTGACTGCCAACATCGGGGCAGGTCTGAGCGAGGGCAAGATCTGGATCGACCTGAAGTTCAAGGATGAAAACGATATCCCGATGCACCTGCGTGCCATGGTGGCGATTCCCAGTGGCAACGATGAGGTCTTTCTCAATGACATGGACACTCCCAAGACCAACGGTGGTATTGCGATTCAGTTTCCCGTGCAGGTGAGGAACTTCAAGGCCAAGGCTCGTCTTTCCCTGCGCTTTGTCTACCACGAAGGCAACGACCGTGTCGAGTACCGCACCGACACCACCATTGCCTCATCGTAGAGCTCCCTGTTGAGCGCTCTAGCGCCGCGCCTCGTTTTTCTTGCGCAGCCCCAGCGACTGGTACTCGTTGGAGCTGCGCCCGTACTGTGCCGCGACCTGATCCGTGGCCCCGAGGCTTGCGTCGTGGCGCTCGCGCTCTTTCATTACCATAATATCCCGCGCTGATTCCCAGGCTGCCTTTGCCGCTTGCTCGGCTTTCTGCGCCGCAACCGTCTCGGCATCAATAGCATCTAAGCTAGCACGGCTGTACTGTGCATTGGCAGGCTTGTAGTTTTTCAGGTTCCGAATTGCTTCAATCCTAGTCTCATCTGCACTGAGAATATTCGGTGCCAACCGACGCTTGGTATTGCTTGCACTCTTGTTGGTATCAGCGGCGCAGGTCATTTACATCGTAGCGCTGAAGCTGGCATGCCTCACAAAACGCTTCCGAGGTCAGCTTCTGGCTGCAGTATGGGCAGACATCCAGTCGCGCAGGTTTCACTTGCCGCAGGAGTCCTTCCAAATCCTCTGGCTCTTGGCGTATCGTCGTCCACCAAATCAGAGCGGCTGAGATAAGGCCACAGATAACGGTCGCGCCCCAGAAAAATCCGACTCCTGTGTCCGGGTGCTCCAGTGTTGGTTTTTCCTTCATGGATGCAATGGCACCAATCAGGGCGAGGATGGTAAAGAGAACAAACATCACCGCAGCAAAGATCTTAAAGCCCTGGCTACTCTGAGTACGTGCATGAGGATCTATCTGGCAGAAGGGGCATTGCCACCATTTGAAAAAACCAAAAGGAATTATAGGTATCCAGAAGAAATGACCACAGTTAAAGGAACGCCAGCGCTGAGCGATGACTTCTTTCTTACAACCCAAGCAATAGTCGTTTCGGTAACCAATCTGCTTTCTGGCAAACCGATATACTCCGTAGACATAAGCAACAATCATGGCTGTACTCTAACAAAAAGCCCACTGTCACGCAAGACCCAGGCCCATTTATGGGTCTTGCCGACCACCCAGAGGGTACCCGGCGGGCCGATTTATCCGCCCGGATTCGTAATCCCACCCGGATTCGTGAAACGCCGCCCGTTAAACCAAACGTGCCCGCAGGTAGCCCAGTAAGTCGGCGATGGCGATGCGCTCTTGGGCCATCGAGTCTCTATCGCGCACGGTGACGGTGTCGAGAAGCTCCGTGCCACCGTCTTTGGACTGCCCGAGGGTGTCGTAGTCCACGGTGACACAGAACGGGGTTCCGGCCTCGTCTTGCCTGCGGTAGAGCTTGCCAATCGCTGCCGTATCGTCGTAGACCACGCGCATCCCGAGCTGGTTTTGCAGGTCTTTCTTGATCGCTTTGGCTTTATTGACGATATCGGGCTTGTTCTTGGCCAGTGGTAGAACCGCCACTTTGATCGGGGCCAGCGCGGGCTTGAGGCGCAGCACGACGCGGATATCGTTCTTTTCCGCATTGACCACTTCTTCGTCGTAGGCCTCGCAGAGCGCGGCCAGCACGCCACGGTCTACCCCAGCGGCGGGTTCGATCACGAAGGGGACAATGTGCTTGTTGGTCTCATGGTCGAAGTAGGTCAGCTTCTCGACGGAGTGCTCGTTGGGGGCAACCGTACTGGTGAGTCCTAGTGTGTCGTTGGCGCGGCTGTGCGAGCCGAGATCAAAGTCGCCCCGATTGGCAATTCCCTCTAGCTCATCGAAGCCCAGGGTCGGGAAGTTGTAGAGGATATCCACCGTGCGGCTGGAGTAGTGCGCCAGCTTGATATGCTCAAAAAGCTGGATCTTCTCGCGGTCGAGGCCCACGACATTCACCCACCAGTTGATATGGTCTTCAATCCACTCCGTGTGGAGCGCGGGGGCGTTCTCAGGCTTGACGAAGTACTCGATCTCCATCTGCTCCAGCTCACGGACACGGAAGATGAAGTTCTTGGGCGTGATCTCGTTGCGAAAGCTTTTGCCTTGCTGCGCAATTCCAAAAGGTAGCTTGCGGTTGGTGGAGTCCAGTACATTCTTGAAGTTGACGAACATCCCCTGCGCGGTCTCGGGGCGCAAGTAGGCAAAGTTCTCGTCGTCGTTTACGGGCCCGACTTGGGTCTTGAACATTAAATTGAACGTACGCGGCTCGGTCCAGTCGCCCGGCTTGCCGTCCAGCGCGTCCACCACTTTCGCCGCCTTGAGCGCCGTCTGGGCTTTGCTTGGATCAGAGAGGAGCGCCTCGACAAAGATATCCATGTCCGGGTCACGCGTGATTCCAAAGCTCGCCGCAATCGCGTCCAGCGTCTCGGGCGTCTGCTCCTTGAGCAAGTGGTCGAACCGGTAGCGCTTCTTGGTGGTCTTGTTGTCCACCAGCGGGTCAGTGAAGCCTTTCTCGTGGCCGGAGTAGCGCAGCACATAGCGGTTGGTTAGTAGCGCCGTCTCGATGCCCTCCATATCGTCGCGCTCGTAGACATTGTGCTTCCACCAGAGCCGCTTAAGATTATTCTTCAGCTCGACACCCAGCGGGCCGTAGTCGTAGGTTCCCTGGAGGCCGCCGTAGATCTCGGAGCCGGGGAAGATAAAACCGCGTCGTTTACAAAGAGAGATGATCTGATCAAGAGAAGTAGCAGGCATAGTGCCGCTATTTTATCATCGGTTGGCGCGGTAGATTTTGATAAAATGATCCGCCATTTTTGTGGGGGTATCTCCTACTTCAAAGGCGGGCCTCTCGGGCATGTGACAGCCGACGCATTTTTCTTTGGGGTTCACGGGGCAGGCTTTTTTCAGCGCACTGTGGCAGCTCAGACAGGCTTTCTCGTAAGGTTTTGGGTCGGTGCCCGCATCTTCGTGGGGATTATGGCAGGTGACACAGGTGAGCTTGTCTTTACTCTCTTTGAAGCAGCGGCTCAGAGACAGGCCATAGGGCTGGAAGCGATTGGTGCTCTTACTGAGAGGCCCGACATCGTCTTGCGTTCGGTGACAGCTACCACAGAGCGTATTGAGCTGCTCGCCGCCTGCACCTTTGAGCGACTCTATCGCGAGCTTAGCAGGCTTCTCGCCTTTACCCATCGTGGCGACATGCTCCCGGCCCGGTCC
>NZ_CBAYMC010000349.1:0-3469 GCF_964826245.1 Armatimonas sp.
CATTGCGCCATTTCTTGCTACGCCAGGCGATCATCATGCTCGCCGCTCCAAGCGCCGACATGATATCGGGACGAGCCAGATCCGAGACTGTACGCATGATCGCGGTTCGGTTGGGAGTTCGCAGCGACTTCGCTAGATTGAGGCCATCGTGGTCGAAGCGCCACACCCCATCTTGGCCCCGAATGTCGTCGGCGATATTGAAAAAGAGCGCCATTGCGCCCGCCGAGACCGCTGCCCCTAGCGCGACGGGCGTCACTGCCACTTCCAGTAGGGGGATAATGCGCTGCCGTGCCTTGCGCCCCAGAAATGCCGCCGCCATCGTCCCTGCCACCGCCGCCAAACGTCGCGTCAACCCCATCTAGTCGTCATCCTTAAAACCAGAGTTGCGGAACATCTCCGCGATCTTATCATCGCGCTCTTTTCGCTTGCGCTCGTCGCGAGCTTTCTGGAGCGGGTTACTGCGTGGTTGCTTGCTGCCACGGATGTCTTTATCAAGATCCGCAAACCGAAGATTAGGCGCATCTTTCTTCTTCTTTCCGAAGCGCGCCTCGCTCCACTCACGCCCGCCGCGCACCCACCACCAGGCCGCCGCGCAGCCGCTGAGCCCGACAAATCCCGTCCAGGGGTTTCCGAGAGACTGCGAGGTCTCAAAGTAGGCCATGCCCGCTGTGATCGCGGCGATGGCGAGTGCGGGGACGGGAAAGATAAAGCTAAAGAGAATGGTCTGCTGTCGGTTGAGCCAGCACCAGGCAATCGTGAGGGGAGCGATGGCAATCCCAAGACCTCCAAAGATCCCTGCTGAGCCCCAGACAAGCATCGGGAGCACGGTCACAGACGTCAGAACCGTCGTGGCGAGAACAAACTTCAGCAGGCGCTCCGTGCCCCACGAGCGCTCCATGCTTCCGCCGATCGTCCATGTCCAGAGCGAGAGACAGAGAAGCCCAAAGGGGCGGTACAGGCCAATTAAGGGCCAGGTGAGGACTGTCCAGGGGTGGCGGAGGCTCTCAGGGGTCAGTGCCATCCCCGGAACGAGCCAGCGCCCTTGGCCAAAGTGAATGAGCAGGAAGGTGAGGACATTGGCCATAATGAGCACCAAGGTGACGGGCGTATCCCGTGAGCTGAGCTTGGGCATCTGGGGCGATTGCTGGCTATTTTGGTACATGCTCCTCTATTTTACCAGAGTCTGTGATAAGTAAAGTGGTTCCTTCACACTTCACTATTTTGATCATTTATCTTTGTAAACACCGTATTCATACGTGCAAAGAGGTGTTTTTATACTAAAACTGGTATTCAATGCAGGATTAATACCCGTATAAGCGCGGTAGATTGGTCTCTCGACAACCCCGAATATTGGTGCATGGGCAAGATTACACAAACACTGTTTGCGCTGGCGGGCCTCGCCACCCTTGCAAACTCTGCCTCGGCAGCCGCGCTGGTACGGCTCCAGACGCGCGTCTTTGGAGGTAAGACGGTTCACTTGGTGCGGGTCAGCTTAGATTCGGATAGCGTTTTGGTTCAGCCGATGATTGCAAAAGGAGGAGTGGGGAGCTCGGAAAGCCTTGCCTCGATGGCAAACCGGGGAGCCAAAGTAGTGCTCACGGGGGCGTTTTTCGACACGAAGAGCCTTCAGCCCATGGGCGATATTATGATTGGAAAGAAGCTCCTGCACTTTGGTGGACGGGGCTCGGCGCTCTGCTTGCGACGGGTAAGAGATGGTGAGGGCTGGGTGGCAGATATTCGTGCCAACGATGGTATTGACCGCCATACCGACTGGGGTAAGAGCGAGATTGTTTTAGCGGGAGGGATTCGGCTTCTTGCGGAAGGAGAGGTCATGATAAATCCCCGAAAGTCGGGCTTTAGCCCGCTTTTAGAGAAACCAGATCCTCGTGCGGGGGTGGGCATCATGCCCAACGGCGACCTGATTTTGGCTGCCACAAAGTCCCCCGTGAGCCTGACCGAGTGGGCGCAGATTTTCAAGTCCGTGGGGGCTGTGGAAGCGCTGAACTACGACGGGGGCTCGTCCACGGGGCTGTATCTCGATGGCAAGGTACTGGTAGCTCCGGGGCGCAAGCTCACCAACGCGCTCGCAGTCTATGTGGAGCAAGACCGCCCCGAAAGTACCAAGGTCTCCAAGGCACCCGCTCGCCGAAAGCCAGTGGCAGTGGCGAAGAAGTAGCCGTTTTCCCTGCCTCCCAGGGTTGAGAGGAGGGTATTCGGGTATCATACGCCCGTGCAAAATCGTGTCTGGGCGGAGGTCTCTCTGGAGGCCATCGCCCATAATTTTCGTCTCCTGAGTGCGCGCTACGGCGATGTGGCCGCAGTGGTCAAGGCCAATGCCTACGGCCATGGCCTGGTTCCCATCGCCCGTGCCTGTGTTGCAGCAGGCGCATCACGACTCTGTGTGGCGACACTCGATGAGGCACTGAGCCTGCGCAAGGCGGGGATTTCACAGGCGATCTACCCGCTCAGTGCACTGCTTCCCGACGAGGCCGATGACTGCGTCCGCGCCGCTCTCACTCCCTTTATCTCCAGCCCTGAGTTCTTCGCCGCCTTTGCTCAGGCAGCTCAAGCCGCTCCGCTCCCTGCCAAGTGCTTTCTGGTGCTCGATACCGGAATGGGCCGGGAGGGGCTGGACTACCGTGCATTCTGTCACCTGCGTGAGAGCTGCCCACCACAGATCGAGATTGCGGGAGTGGCGACTCATCTTTCCTCGGCGGACGAAGATGACTTGCTCCCTACGGAGGTACAACTCCACTTTTTCAAAGGCGTAACACGCGATCTGGAAGGGGAGATTTCTGTCTGTAACTCTCCTGGCCTCTTACGTCTTGGGAATGGTGGGTTTAGTCGTGCGGGAGCAATTCTCTATGGGATTGAGCCCTATATCGGGGCACTCGCTGAGTGCCCTGTCTTGCCCGCGCTAACCCTCAAGGCCCGGCTGACTCTGGTGAAGGCGCTTCCCGCAGGCGCGACGGTCGGCTATGGGCGAACCCACACTCTCGCCCGCGACTCGGTGATTGCGACGATTCCAGCGGGCTACGGCGACGGCTGGCTGCGGCGGCTGGGCAACCGTGGCTTTGTGAGCGTTCATGGCCAGCGCTGCCTGATCGTGGGCCGCGTCTCGATGGACCAGTGCCAGGTGGATGTCACCGAGGTTCCCGGTGTGGCTGTGGGGGATATGGTGACGCTGATTGGGGACGGCATTACGGCGCTAGAGGTCTCCCAGTGGGCGGAGACAACACCCCACGAGCCCACGACGCTACTCAATAGCCGTGTTCCGCGTTACTACCCTCCTCCCCCTGCCCCCGGGCACCCAGAGGGTACCCGGGGTTAGGGGGAGGAGGGATTAGGAGTCAGCACGGCTAAGAAGCGCTCTAGGGCGCGGGTGGGGGTACGGCCTTTTGGCAAGAGAACGCCCGTGGGACGGGTAAGCGCGGAGCCTTCCAAAGGGCGTGTCACGAGGGTTCCATCG
>NZ_CBAYMC010000350.1:0-3450 GCF_964826245.1 Armatimonas sp.
GTGTGGTGGATGTCTTAGAGAAAAATGGCCAGGGACTCAATCTCACCCACGAGGTGCGAATGGGGATTGTCAAGCACTCCAAGGGGCGCGCCGATCTCTTTGACAACACCGCCCCCGAGCCACCAGGCGCGGAGGATCCGCCGCTGGAGGCGATGTGTGTGCGAATCTGCGATAGAGTCGCCTACATCAACGCCGATATTGACGATGCGTTTCGCGCGGGCGTCCTGCGTCCTCAAGATATTTCCAGCGAGGTCTACGAAGTGCTAGGCCGCACCCACGGCGAGCGCATCTCGACCATGGTGCAGAACGTGATTGAGTGCTCCCTGGACAAGCCCTATGTCACGATGGGCGAGCCGTATCTGTCTGTTACGAATCGCTTAAAAGACTTCATGTTCTCCAATGTCTATGTTCACAAGAACGCCGCCAAGGCCGAGCTGTCTAAAGGCACGGCGCTTCTCAAGCAGCTCTTTCGGCTCTACATGGAGTTCCCCGAGCAGATGCCCGAAAACCGCGCCAATACTTCTATGGATGCATCTGACCGTGCCTTAGTTGTTCTGGATTACATTGCCGGAATGACGGACCGCTTTGCGGGAGACCAGTTTATCCATCATTTCTTCCCCAAAGAATGGCGACGGATGCCGTGATGAACCCTCCCTGTCAATGACAAAGCGCTTGCATCTTCCAAGTTGGTTTTTACCCACGCTCTGTGTCGGCTTGGGAGCGGCGACGTTTTTCGGATTCTTCGGTCGCTGGAGCTGGTTTCTCGATCTGTTCTCCCACTTTCGCGTGGTCTATGCCTGGGGCGCACTGCTACTGGCAGGCTGGTTTCTCTGGCAGAAGAGGCGCAAGTGGGGCGGTGCGGCGCTGTTTTTGTTTCTGGTGAACCTGGCGACGATCTGGCCGTATCTGGTGCGTCTGCCTGCGGAATCGCCATCGGCAAAGGCAGCGCCTCTGAAGCTTTTTCATGCCAACGTGCTGGTGCTCAATACGAACTATGCGGCGGTGCAGGAGCAGATCAAAGCCGAAAACCCAGACATCGTGGCGCTGGCGGAGCTGACGCCGGGCTGGTTTAAGGTGCTGGAGCCTCTCAAACGCGACTATCCCTACTTCATACGCAATCATATCGGAGATCGGTTTGGGCTGGGGATCTGGAGCAAGTTTCCAATGACGGGCGAGGCGATCTATCTCGGGGCAGGGGCGCGGTGCTCGGTTCTGGCGAGAGTCCAGGTTGCAGGAAAGGCGCTGACGATCCTCTACACCCACCCTTGGCCACCATCAAAGGCGAAGTGGGCTGTGGAGCAAAAACAACAGCTTGCTGCTGTGGCGGAGTGTGTTGCTGCGGAACCGGGGCCGAAGCTGGTGCTGGGCGATCTCAATGCAACTCCGTGGAGCTATCTTTTCCGTAAGCTAGAGCACGACTCGGGCTTGCGCGACACGGAGCGCGATGGGGGGATTGCCTTTACCTGGCCAGCGCCGCTCCCGATCCGTATCCCCATTGACCACTGCCTGATCTCAAAAGAGCTGCACGTACTCAGTCGCCGTGCGGGGCGTGCAACGGGCTCGGATCACCTTCCACTGGTGCTGGAACTTGCGCTGTAAAAATGTTACAATGCCATAAGTTTTCAGAGTAGAGGAATGTGAGCTATGGCAAAGCAAGTAGATCCGAATGCGTGTACGGAGTACAACGCATTTTCTCGACGGAGTTTTCTGAGTACGGGCCTGAAGGCAGGGGCGCTTCTGGGCCTCAGTATGACCGATCTGTTTGAGGCGGAAGAAGCCCAGGCGGCGGGGCTGCAAGGCGCGACGGCACAGTCTGCGGTGATTATCTGGCTGGGGGGCGGTGCAAGCCACCTCGACACCTTCGACCTCAAGCCCGATGCACCCGCTGAGATTCGGGGACAGTTCAATCCCATCAATACCAAAGCCGATGGCATGCAGCTTTCTGAGCACCTCCCGCTACTTGCGGCACAGGCCGATAAGTTCTCCCTGATCCGCTCCATGACCACGGGCGAGGCGGCCCACGAGCGCGGCACCCACTACATGCTCACCGGGTTTCAGCCACTTCCTGGCTTTGGCGTCCCCAGCTACGGCTCCGTGGCCGCCAAGTTCTTGCCCACGAAGTCTGCGCTTCCGCCCTATATCGCGGTTCCAGGCCAGCTCCAGTACGGCGGTGCTGGGTTTCTCGGGGCAGCTCTCGACCCGTTTGCACCGGGCGGTGACCCGAACAACGGCGGCTTTAGGGTGCGCGACCTGGACCTGCCCAGCGGCATGACCCTCGAGCGCATGGACCGCCGCAAGTCTCTGCGAGAGTCGGTGGACGCGGCGTTTTCTCGTTTCGAGAAAGGCTCCGACCGTGCCAAGGCGGTGAACTCTTTCTACAACCGCGCCTACGGTCTGCTCAGCTCCGCCGAGGCACGCGCCTCGTTTGATGTCAGCAAAGAACCCGCAAAAGTTCGCGATGCCTACGGACGCACGCAGCTTGGACAGAGCCTCTTGTTGGCGCGACGTCTAGTCGAGGGCGGCGTGCGCTTTGTCACGGTGTCGTCGGGTGGCTGGGACACGCACAACAATGCGTTTAACAACCTCTCGCGCAATCTTCTGCCCACGCTGGATAAAGGCGTCGCCGCTTTTATTGATGACTTGCAGCAGCGGGGCCTCCTCAAGACCACGATGGTGATCGTGATGAGCGAGTTTGGCCGCACGCCGGTTGTCAACCGCGAGGGGGGCCGTGACCACCATGCCCGCTGCTTCTCGGTCTTGGTGGCCGGTGGCGGCGTGAAGGGGGGCGTGGTCGTCGGCTCGTCGGACAGCAAGGGGTTCGAGCCTGCCGAGCGCCCGGTCAAGCCGGAAGATTTAGCGGCGACGATCTACCAGTGCCTTGGCATTGACTACACCCAGTCCCTGACGTCCCCGGAAGGCGTGCGTGTCACCCTCTCGCGCGGCGGTCGCCACATCGGCGAGCTGGTCTAATCGCATGATTCGAAATATCCACATCGCGCCCGAGTCTTGGGCTGCGATGCAGCCGGTTTCGTCGGCGACACTGCTTGCGGGCAGTGGCATTCAGCACGACCGCGAGACCGAGAACATCACGCTGATTGAGGCGGAGGTTGTGGATACCGAAGGCTTTGCTCCGGGCGAGTCGCGGCGCAATATCACGGTCACCGGGATCGCGCTCAATCCGCTCGTCGGCAAGCGTTTTCGGGTAGGAAGTGTGCTCTGTGAGGGTACGGAGCTGTGCCAGCCCTGTGCCAAGCTCGAAGCCCACACACAGCGCCCCGGGCTTGCGCGGCGGCTGGTCAATAAAGCGGGGATTCGGGCACGGGTGCTGGAGGAAGGCGAGATCCATGTGGGCGACACGATCACAGAAGAAACCGGCGGCTAAACCGGCGCCACCCAAAACTCCCCCGTCGGACGGGGGGCGGGGGGGAGCCATTGCCACCAAGCTCCCTC
>NZ_CBAYMC010000351.1:0-3449 GCF_964826245.1 Armatimonas sp.
GAGATGCGCACCAAGGGTTAGGAGATGATACAGCAGCAGATCCAACCATCGGCTTAGACTCACGAAGTAATGTACCCGTTATTTTTGAGCCAATGAATCCATATTGGTTAATTTCCCCAACAAGCCTAATTTTTTCAGGAGGAGGTATACTATACCCTTTTTATGACTTAGTCGAACCAATTTAAAGTATATAAAACTCAGATTAGAGCAAAACCAGAATGAATCATAGTTACTCAAAATAAGGAAAATAACATGTTATCAATCATATCAGCAACGCTGTTAATGCAACAGCCTTCATTGGGACCAAGATTCCCAGAAACAATCACAATCAAAAGTGCCCCTAAAATATCTCGATTAGATTTTGATTTAATCATGCCTGAAAAAAATGAATATGAAGGCTGTAAATTATCTATAACAAGTTATAAAGATATTGACCATAATGACATAGATAAAATTAAAAAATATGGATGTTATAATTATTATAATTTTTTCTTTAATAGAATTTCAGATGGTTTAGCAACATCAATAAACCTACGAATATCTGTTGACCCACATGATATTGGACTAGTATCAATGCTTGGTTCTACGAGTACAACAAATAATCCATTAGAAAAAAAGACTTCTTTTACAGGAAAATCAATTGGAAAATATGTCTGGTCATATCCTACATCTCTATTAGTAGAAGACTATTGGATATTGATGAAAATTCATTTAATGCCCCAAAATAAACTAAATTCCGATAAGAGTATTACTTTTGGAAATCTCACAGACGACGAAAAAGTCTGGGCTGAGGAAATGGGACGGAAGAGTCTGGATCGGGCTACGGTTCTGGGATTGACGAGTCGGACTGCGGAGAGTGCTCCTCTTTGGGCCAAGGAGCAAGTGGCAAAGCGGCGGGCAGAGCAGAAAAGGCAGTAGCGCTTCATGGGAGAGAGGATCGCGCGTCGGGTACACTCTGCCTGTGGGTATCCTCTCTCTTCTGCGCCGTCACCCGGCACTGCGGCGGCTCTGGATCGGGGCGATGATCTCCGGGCTAGGCGATACGTTTACCTGGATGGCGCTGACGTGGTACTTGGTCGAGCGGACGCACTCCGGGGCCGCCGTCGGGACGATGCTCTTGTGCTTCTCGCTTCCCACAGTCATCACGGGCGGCCTGATCGGCAAGTGGCTGGATCGTCGCCAGCCACGCCCACTCATGATCGCCGACAACCTGGCGCGCGCTCTGCTCATTGGGCTCATTCCGCTCTTTGACAAGCTCGGCTGGCTCCCGCTCACCACGGTCTATATCATCTCCGCGCTCATGGGAGCCCTCTCGCCTGCCACGCGTGTCGGGACACGGCTCCTCACCCCCTATCTGGTTCCCGATGAAGACTTAGAGAGTGCCAATGGGGCCCTCGCCCTCACGGAGCAGCTTCCCGGCGTGATCGGCCCCGCGCTTGCCGGAGTGGCGATTGCGGCTTGGGGCGCACCACAGACTCTGATTTTGGATGCCATCAGCTTTCTCGCCCTCATAGCCGCCATCGCGACGATGCCCAATATCCCCCGCGAAGGGCCGAAGGAAGATGCTCCGAAAAGCTGGACGATTCTGAGGCGCTACCCGACGGCGGCGCTGGTGACGGTTCTGAGTTTTGTCTTCTTCTTTGCCTACGGCCCCACCGAAGCCGCACTCCCGCTCTTTGTGAAGGAGTTTCTCCACTCCAATGCCGCCGGGATGGGAATGCTCTGGTCGGCGGTCGGGGTTGGGTCCGCACTCGGAAGCCTGGGAATTGCCTGGCTCGCACGCTACCCCGCCGGACGTACCATGGCCGGGATTTCGCTCCTCTGGGGCCTCTGCCAGACCGCCACCGCCTTCGCTCCCAGTCTCCCCTACGCAATCGCAGCGTTTTTCTTTGGCGGGATTATCTGGGGGCCGTATCTGGCAATCGAGACGAGCTTCTTGCAGCGCACCGTAGATAAAAGTGAGCATGGGACGTTTTTTGGCGTTCATACAGCCCTGCTCGCCCCGTCTATGCCGCTGGGAGCCGCGCTCGGGGGCGCCCTTCTGCTGAAGATCTCCTCCCAGCAGGTTCTCTTCGGAGCCGCGCTTGCCTGCCTCCTGGGCGGCATTGCCGCGCTATGCATCCCTGGGCTACGCAAGGCCGACCCCGAGCGTGAGTACTAGCCGAGCCTTGTAGATTTCGCGCATCCCCCTCGGTTAGCCAGAGCAAGTGAGGACACTGCCCTCGGGTAGGCCATCGTCGGTGCTGTAGACCCGCACTCTGGGACGCTCTTCCATTCCTATACCCGCTGAGACCAGCCTGCCACCTGTGAGCGCGAGAAAGGGTTCAATGACTTCGTGTTAAAATGCAGCCATGCAAGAAACGCTTTTCGTGGCGGCTCCCCTCACCCAAGGGAACTTTACCACAGGAATCGAAGGCCCGGCCTGTGATCGCGACGGCAATATCTACTGCGTGAGCTTCCAAGATAAGCGCGGGATTGCCAGAGTAGCTCCCGACGGCAAGGCGGAGCTTTTCCTGAGTGTCCCAGAAAAAAGCGCGGGCAATGGAATCCGCTTTGACAAAGCAGGCAAGATGTATATCGCCGATTACACGGATCACAATATCTTACAAGTGGATCTTCCAACCAAGAGCATTCGTGTCTTTGCACACAATGACAAAATGAACCAGCCAAACGATATTGCGATCGCCTCCAATGGAACTCTCTATGCCAGTGATCCCAGCTGGGCCAACAGCACCGGCCAGCTCTGGCGGATCACCAAAGACGGCAAAACGATCTGCGAGGCTACCAACATGGGCACCACCAACGGCATCGAAGTCAGCCCCGATGGCAAGACGCTCTATGTCAATGAGAGTGTCCAGCGCAATATCTGGGCCTTTACAATCGCCCCGGATGGCTCGCTCAAGAACAAGCGCCTCTTCAAGAAATTCGACGACTACGGCTTCGACGGCATGCGCTGCGATATAGACGGCAACCTCTACGCCACGCGCCATGGCAAGGGAACGGTCGTCAAGCTCTCGCCCAAAGGCATCGTGCTCAAGGAAATAGATGTCCTAGGCGAGCACCCCACCAACATCTGCTTCGGCGGCCCCGACGGTCGCACGGCCTATGTTACCGAAGCCAAACAAATGCGCCTTGTTCAGTTCCGCGTAGACCGCCCCGGCCTAGAATGGCAGCGCTGGCAATCCTAAGTGCGCTGCCCCCCAAAAACTGGTCCACTGACTGAGTTGGTATCCTGACAAGAGGCGAGCTTGCTCGCTTCGGGAGAACCAACCGTGAAACAAGGTCAATACAACGACCAGCAAATACTCGCCATACTTCAGCAGGCAGAGCGAGCAGAGAAGACAATCGCCGAAATATGCCTGGAGCATAACCTCACGCAGAACACTTTCTACAGATGGAGGAAGCGATTTGCAGGAGCATCACCTGCCGACCTGGCCAAGAACCGCGAG
>NZ_CBAYMC010000352.1:0-3449 GCF_964826245.1 Armatimonas sp.
GTCAGGCCGGTCTTGTGAAGCTGAAGGTGCCAGTTTGTGCCGTCGTTCTTTAGTTTTCTGACATGCAACACCGGGCCACCCGGCGCATTGGTCTGTCCCGCGACACTGACGGAGGCGAGCTCCAGCTGCGTTTTCTCATGGGTCTCGGCGGTCCAGGCGGCGACATCACGCTTGAGCTGCTCCACTCCCAGTGACAGCCCCGTGTTCCAGGCTTGTCGTAGTGTCACGGTATTGAGGTACTTCTTGCGCAGATACGCCTGCCAGCCCGCTTCCAGAGGCTTGCGGAGCGCAGCGGGAAGGGCCGCCGCTTGGCCCGCAGAGCCGTTCAGAGAGTCTTCATTGTTCAGCTCCACCAGTGCAAGTACCGGATCTAGTGCCAGCGGCAGGCCCGTGTAGGGATTTTTATGGGTAAGTATCTGGGTCGCGAACTGTTTTTGCAGCTCGATGGCCCGTGGATGAAAGTACGCGATCACCTTGCCAAGCTCAGGGAGTTTCTCTTTGATTGGGGGAAAGCCCTCACCGGGAAGCCACTCGCGCGAGACATGCAGATTAAGATCCACATAGATGCCGTTCTTCTTGAGTTGCGCGATAAAGAACTCCAATAGATCCAGGCTAGTCGGGTCAAGCGATGTGGTCTTGGTGTAGCTGCCCTTGCTGTTAAAAATATTGGGCGTCGCCCACTGCGCGTCCATGTGGTGCAGTCGGACTAAGTTCACGCCGTACTTATGAAGCCGTGCCGCGATCTTGGGTGCATCGGCCTTGCTCGGAAACGCCGCCGCCGCCCCGATATTCACCCCCACAAAGCGCACTCGCCGCCCTGTCGCGTCGTAGAAATGCCCGTTTTTAGCCGTGAGCTTCTGCTGCACCGTCAGCGGCGCAGGGTTGAGAGAGGCCACACTGGTAGCCGTTGCACTGGAATCGTCCCAGGGGAGAGTGAAGGGGAAAGCGTTGGTTTGTTTCACAGAGGCATTATCCACCGCCTGAAAGGCGGCGTCAAGAAGCCTGCGGCTACAAAGCCCGTGCCGGGCTGCCGAACCTAACGCCCCGTTCACGGGGCGGCCTTTCTATGGTAAGCTTAAGGCGATATTTCTGTTTCGGAGAGGAAGAAAGATGTCGCAAGAGTTGAATCGCAGAGAGTTGCTTTTAGGAAGTGCCGCACTGGCTTTGGGAGCGAGTGAGGCGAGGGCGCAGTCGGCCAATAGTCGTGTGAATGTGGCGGTGATTGGCATTGGCGGGCAAGGAGATTTCTCGATCAAAGAGCTTGCCAAGCTCCAGCCCACCACGAATTTTGTGGCGCTCTGTGATGTAGACGATGTGCGGGCGGGCAAGGCCTACGAGAAGTTTCCTAGTGCCAAGAAGTTCTACGACTGGCGTGAGATGTTCGATAAGATGGCCAAAGAGATTGATGCCGTCGTGATCGCCACCCCCGATCATACCCACTTTCACCCTGCGCACCGGGCGCTCTCGATGGGCAAGCATGTGTATCTTGAGAAACCGATGGCGCACTCGGTCTGGGAGGTACGGGAGCTGACCAAACTCGCGGCGGAGAAACGCGTGGCAACCCAGCTTGGCGTGCAGCGCCACACGCTCCCGGCGATCCATAAGGCCGTGGAGATTATCCAGTCTGGGCTGATCGGACGCGTCACCGAGGTGCATAGCTGGATCGCCAGTAACCGAGGTATGCCGCCCGTTCCCACCGACACGCCGCCGGTTCCCAGTACCTTGAAATATGATCTCTGGCTTGGCCCCGCGCCCACACGGCCCTACACGGCGGAGATCGTCCCGTACAAGTGGCGCTTTTTCTGGGACTACGGCACGGGTGAGGCGGGCAACTGGGGCTGTCATATCTTAGACATTCCGTTCTGGGCGCTGGGGCTCACGTACCCAACCCGCGTGAACTTCCACGACGGTGACCCGCTCCACGCGGTGACCACGCCCACCAAGTTTCACGTCAGCTTTAAGTACGAGAAAGACATCACGCTCCACTGGTACCAGGGTACTCCTGCGATCTTGAAAGAGAAAAACCTCGACCCCAAGGGCATGAACAACCTCTTTATCGGCGAGAAGGGCATGCTCCTCTGCGGCTTTGATAAAGCGCAGCTGATCGGCGTGGAGGGCGAACCGACCGTTAAAGTGCCCAAGTCGCCGGGCTTCCATAAAGAGTGGATCGAGGCGATTCAGGGCGGTAAGCCCGCGACGTGCCACTTTGGCTACTCCGGCCCGATGACGGAGACTGTGCTTCTAGGAAACACTGCCTACCGCGCCCAAGAGGGCTTCGACTGGGACGCGAAAAAGCTCAAGGCCAGCAGTGCGAAAGCGGCGGCGCTCATCAAGCCAAAGTTCCCCAAAGGCTGGACGGTCTAGCCCTCGGCTTTAGTCCCGCCGATTAGAACGGCGGGACTGGATAGCGCGGCGCTACAAAGGCCGCTTCGGGCCATAAAATCTGTATGGGCGGCACGCCCTTCGCAGCCGTAGGCTCTCCAGCACCGCCCCTCTAACGGGCGGTGATCTCGAGAAGCTCTGCGAGCGTCTGAACTGTGTGGTGCGGTTCAGACGCTGTTTCGGGGCGGGATTTGTTTGCTGGGTTGTACCAGATCGCGGTGAGCCCCGCGCTCCGTGCACCACCCACATCCGAGACGAGAGAGTCGCCGATGTGGGCGGTATGCTCGGGATTTACCCCAAGGCGCTGGCAGGCGAGATGAAATTGGCGCGGGTCGGGCTTGGCGAAGCCGGTCTGATCGGGCATGAGCACGGTGTCGAAGAAGTGCCCGAGACCAAGCCGCGCCAGCTTGCCCGTGTGGGACTCGGAGACGCCGTTGGTGACGATGCCAAGCTTGAGACCACGCGCTTTGAGCTGTATGAGCGTGTGCTCGGCATCGGGAAAAGGCGGCGGGGTCTTCTCCCGCGCCTCGCCGTAGCGTGCCGCAAGAAGCTTGAGCTGCGCCGGCGAGTGCGTGACGCCCGCCTCGCCTAGTGTCTGCTGCCAGAGCAGCTCGCGAATACTCTCCAGCGGCTCAGGTGGGCGCGTGTGAATCTCGTAGGTCCAGAACCGATGCGAGATGCGCCAGTACCCTTGCGCGATTGCCTCAGGATCGCCGCTGGGCACAAGCCCGGCGACCTCACGGATGCTCTCAAACATCTGCCCCGTGTCGTCACAGAGCGTGTCGTCGAGATCGAACAGAACCGCCCGGATCATGCGCGTGCTTCGAGTTTTTCCAGCCCGCCCAAGTGCGGACGTAGCGCCGCCGGAACCGTGACACTGCCATCAGCGTTTTGGTGAGTTTCTAGAAGGGCTGCGTAGACTCTTGCGAGCGCGGTTCCTGACGCGTTGAGCAGGTGCGGAAACTCGGGTTTTGCACCGGCCACGCGCCGGAAGCGAATATTGGCGCGGCGTGCTTGGAAGTCCGTGCCATCCGACGCCGACGAGACTTCGAGCCACTTGCCGACAC
>NZ_CBAYMC010000353.1:0-3423 GCF_964826245.1 Armatimonas sp.
CCGCTAAAGCTAACGTAAAAAAGCCTCGGTGAGGCCCGCGTCTACCGGGAGCGACTGTCCGGTGGTGAGGGGCAGGCGCGTGGGAGAGGCGAGCAAAAACACCGCTTCGGCGACGGCCTCGGGAGTGACGCGCTTTTTGAGCAGGGTGCGCTGGGCATAGAACCCGGCGAGCTTTTCGCGGAGTGCCTCGGTTTCCTCACTCTCGTCAAAAGTGATCCCGTACTTGGCCAGCGAGGTTAAGACGCGATCCCTTGGGAACTGATGGCTGCCGGAGACCACCGATGCGGGCGAGAGAGCGTTCACGCGAATCCCGCTCGGGCCGCCAGCCACGGCTAGCTCACGGACTAAGTGATTGAGCGCGGCCTTGCTCGCATCGTAGGCGAAGCTGCCTTGCTTGGCCACGACGCCGTTGGCGCTGGAGATCAGCACGACTTGGCCGCCGCTTGCCTGCTCGCGCATGACCATCATGGCTTCATCGGCGGCTAAATAACTGCCGAGCGTGTTGACATCAAAGGTCGTGCGCCACTGAGCCTCGGTGATGCGGCCTGTGTCGTCGGGCGAGAAGATCACGGCGGCGACGGCGATCAGGGTGTCAACGCCGCCGTAAGCTAATACTGCCGCGTCCATCACCGCTCGCACCGAGGCGCGATCCGTGATATTGCACTCCACGGCGACGGCGCTCTCGCCATGGGGAGCGGCGGTCTCTTGGGCCAGCGCCAGATTAATGTCCGCACAGACCACCACCGCGCCGTCTTTCACCAGGCGATCCACGACCGCACGCCCGATCCCGCTGCCCGTTCCCACCACGACCGCCACTTGTCGCGCCAGCTCTTTCTCGGGTGGCATGCGCCTTAGCTTCGCCTCTTCTAGAAGCCAGTACTCGATCCGAAACGCCTCGCGTGGGGTTAACGACACGTAGTTTTCTATACCGGAGCCCATTGATGTCGCGCCTTCCATGACGTGGATGGCGTTGGTGTAGAACTCGCCCGTGATGCGGGCCTCTTGCTTGTTCTTGCCAAAGCTGAGCATCCCAACACCGGGGATCAGCACGACACTCGGCTCGGCGCTGCGTAGCGCAGGTGAGCTGGGCTCTTTGTTTTGCTCGTAGTAGGCCGCGTAGTCGGCGCGGTAGCCGGGGAGGGCAAGCCGAATCGCATCAAGTAGCTCGATCGCCGTGCCGTTTTTGGCGTCCCAGCTCACCAATAGTGGCTTGACTTTCGTGCGCACAAAGTGATCTGGGCAGCTCGTGCCTTTCTCGGCGAGCGCGGCGGCATCCGCAGAGTTCACAAAGCGCAACACGGCATCGGAGTCCGAGAAGTGCGCAGCTCGGGTTCCCCCAATCTTGAGGGCGGAGGGGGCTTGCCGAAGTGCGGGCAGAACAAAGCGGGCAAGCTCTCGCCGATCCGTGCGCGTCTCGGTGATTTGGCCGCCAAAGAGCGTCTCTTCATGGATGTGCTTGAGCACAAACTGCCCGATGAGATCGAGAACGCGCAGGGTATTGAGATAACTACTTTTTGCCTCGTCGCCCCAGGTGAAGATCCCGTGCGAGCCGAGGATAATCCCATCGCAGTTCGGGTTCTCTGCGATGGCTTTCTCTAGCCAGAGACCCAGCTCGAAGCCGGGGCGCTTCCAGGGCAGCCATACTAAATGCAGGCCCGTCTCGGCGTGAAGTTGTTCGAGAAGCTCCGGCCCATTTGCCGATGCCGCCAGCGCAATGGCCCAGTCGGGATGCAGATGATCCACGTGGCGAAACGGCAGGAAGGCATGAAGTGGGGTGTCAATAGAGGCGGCACGTGGGTTGGTGCCAAAGACGCAGAGCGGGTAGAGATCCACGATTTCATCTTCGAACGCCTCGCCTCGGTAGCGTGTTTTCAGTGCCTCGAGTTTGTCTTGGTAGAGCGTCGCAAAGCCATCGCGCTGGATCGTCCCAAGGTCACCGCCGGAGCCTTTTACCCAGAGTACGGTCGCGGTCTCTCCCGTCACGGGGTCGGGCATCGGGACTTTGGCGCTGGTGTTGCCCCCGCCAAAGTTCGTCAGACGCGGGTCGGAGCCCAGTAAGTTCGAGCGGTAGCGCAGCAGCTCGGGTTCGTCGAGAGTTGTAGCGAAAGAGTCATCCCAGAGGTCAGAGAGAAGTGTCAAGGTCATGGGAGTATTCTACCTAAAAAAACGAAACGCCCCTCGCGCACAGCGCGAGGGGCGTTTAAGAGTGCTCACTTCTTTGTGGGAGCTTTTACGGGAGCTGCGGCGGCTTGTCGTGCCGCTTCTGCGGTATCGCGCTTCTGCTGCTCGGCATTGACTTTGCCCTGCTTCTGGCCTGCCTTCTTGCCCACTGACTTCGGAGATTTATCGCCCATGGTATTCACCGGGACCTTTCACCCACCGGCCACCGCTGGCATTCGGGGGTGGCCCAGTATATCCCCTATCTTAGTCTGTGTCTGAGTTCTGGAGAAAGTGTGCCACTTCGATGAAATAAGCACGAAGGGCAGGGGCGACAGGTGCGACAACCTCGGTGGCGACAAGGGCAGCTTCCATGTGCCGTAGCCAGGCATCACGGGCGGCAGGACCAATCTTGAAGGGCTGGTGGCGCATCCGCAGGCGAGGGTGGCCGCGCTTGACAGCGTAGAGAGCCGGACCACCAAAGTACTGGATCAGAAACAGGGCTAAGTTTTCGCGCTCGTCTTTGAGGTCGCTCTCGGCGGGGTACATGGGGCGCAGAAGCGCATCTTCAACCACACCATCATAAAAGGCATCCACAAGTGTTGCAAAAGCCTCAGGTGCCCCGCCATCGGTTCCCCCCAGCTTCTCCCAAGCACTCCGGTTATCTATTAGTTCCTGTGCCATAGCTCTCTCCCTATTGTACCGGCTCAGAGCCCCTAGCATCGCTGAAGAGCCACGACTTTTTCTTGGGAGGGTTTTGGCTTCGCTTGACAGAGAGTCCCTGGCTACGGTATTTTGGCGGTGTGCTTGTACCGGGTTGGGTCTGCCCTTACTGCGGCACGGATTGTTCTCCGATTGAGGGGCCGCCGTGTGCGCACTTTTTCCTCGCGGACGGGGAGTTTGGCTGGCGCTTCGGCTCGGCGGCGGCGAAGTTACACGACGCGGCATTTTTCCGGCACCCCACTCTATTTCGCGACCTGCTCTACCACGACAACATCTGCCGCCAGCACTTGATCTTGCGCCGTGCGCTCTACGACAAATCACTAGAGGTCTACGCCTTTACGGATCGTCCTGAGGCGGCGATTGCGGCGTTTCAGACCGCCATTCGGTGATGCGGAGAACATAGATCGGCTTGCCTGTGATGCGCTGGTCTTCACCGACTTGCTCTAGAAGCGCGGCGGCTTCGGTGGCCTTAAGCCGAATGTCCGACTCGGCCTCCAAGCCTCCGGCGCCCAGCTGAGCCAGTGTCAAGAGCAGCGGTGCCTC
>NZ_CBAYMC010000354.1:0-3421 GCF_964826245.1 Armatimonas sp.
TGCCCGTAACGGCACCGGAAAGCTGGTGTTCTCCAGCAAGGTGATTGCAGCGGCAGAGCCTGCGCCTATCGTTGAGGCGGCAAGGGTAGCGAAGAAGAGCTTCCGTGCGAGCTTGGTTTTCAAGAACGCGCCTGCGGGTTCGGTTATCAAAGTGAATGGTGCAGTCGTCTCGGGTGGTTCGTACGGCGAGGACTTAACAGAGAGTGAGAGCAAGTCTGTTTCTGTGTTGATCACGGCTCGTGGATTCAAAGCGGATGGTGGGGAAGTCGTAATCAAGCGTGGCGTGGTAAGCGAGTACGATGTGCGTCTTGAGCCCGAGCCTATCCCCGATCCTGTAGTTCCGGCTGGCAAGGTCAAGGGTTCTCGCAAGACGCGCAAGGGCAACGCGGAGATGTGTTTTGTCCCTGGCAACGGCACGATTGCAGACTTCTGGATGGACGCGACTCCTGTTACGGTGGCTCAGTATAAAGCGTATTGCGCGGCGACGGGTAAGAGTATGCCAAAGGATAAGCCTGATTGGGACTGGATAGACGATCATCCTATGGTGTATGTAAGCTGGAACGAGGCTAGTGCGTTTGCGACATGGGCGGGTGGTCGCTTGCCGACGAGCGCTGAGTTCGAGTACGCAGCTCGCGATGGTGGTAGAAATATTGAGTACCCTTGGGGCAATGATGCGCCTTCGGATCAGCTTTGGTGGACAAAGACGAGTGATGATAAGGGTACTGCTCCTGTTAAGCGTAGCTCTAACATCTTCGTGAACAGCCATGGCCTGTCTGATATGGCGGGTAATGTGTGGCAGTGGTGCAGCGACGGCCCGGATAGCGCTAGTCGCTACCTAAAGGGCGGCTCCTGGGTCGACGAATACGCGGTGAACTTCCGCTGCGTGGATCGGTTCAACATCGCTCCGACCAACGCGTACGACAGCTGGGGCTTTCGCCTTCTCCACCCAGGACTGTAATCGTCTCACCTCGCCCCGTCGCTGCTCCATCCGTCGAACGCGATAGAACGGCGCGGGGTTACATCCTGCCGAATCGCCAGCGGTAGAAGACGTTGACCGAGACTGGTGCAGTACCGTAAGAGGCTTTGAGAGTCGAAGGGTACGAATAGAAATCGAGCGATGCACCGACACCTTGCTGGCCGCGCTCGTCTTGCTTGAGGTTGTGGACACCACCAAGCGAGAGCTTCTGCACCCGGTAGACTCCCGTGGGCACGCCGACCAGCTCGTCTTTTTGGGTGTTATCGAGCCGTGCGAAGTAGGTCTGTCTGCCGTGGGTATACGCGGTCTCCGCCAGAAGCGCTGTGGTCTTGCCACCGTCCTTTAGGTTCTGTCCAATGGCAACCATCGACGCCAGGTTATCACCGTTCTCGAACGCTGTATTGTGCATCGCGGAAAGGGTCAGACGGTGCTGGTTCACACCTGGCTCCAGGGTTTCTGGGGACTTGAGAAAGCCGTACGATGCTTGAAAGCTTAAATCCTTGGTTGGGTTATGCGTAATGCGGCCCGCATAGGAGTTGAGGCGTATCGGATCAATGTTGTTGCGATCCTCGCCCGGCTCACGCCCATTGAAGATCGAGCCCTCCACCTTCCACTTATCCCCTGCCGTCACACCCGCCGTTGCGACCCCGTAGGTAATGTGGGTGCCATCAAGCCAGTGGTGCGAGATAGGCGCGCTCGGGTTGTCCCAGGCTGAGGGCCGGTGCTGAAACGCCGCTGGGCCAATCGCAGGTTCACCCGCCGGTGCCAGGTAGAGAAAGCCACGCTTATCTCCCCCGAGTGGGGCGCTGTAGGTGGCGGCTAGCTCCATGATCAGATCGTGGGGGTGCTGGCGGTCTTTGAGCGGCTGGCCGTTGGCCGTCTCGCCTGTCTGGAAGAGATTCGGATAGCCCTTCTTGCCATTGGTGAGCGCGTCGAGTGAGAACATGCCGCGCAGACCCAGAACGCGCTCTTTTTCGTCGCGCTTTTGCCCCATGAGCATGTACTGGGTCGCGCCATAGGTCTGGCTCTCTCCTCGCTTACCACCCGCGTCGCCATAGGCAAGAGTCGCAAGACCCATCTGCATCAGCTGCCAGCTCCCAAGCTCGCTCATCTTGCCGTACATCGGGCTAGACTCCGGAAGCCAAGTCGTGCCGGAGCCTTCGCGACTCATGCGCCACGGGCCAAATGTCCCTTTCATCTCCATCTCCATGAGCTGCTCAAAGAGCATGTCCGGCGTGAGATTGTCGTAGCGGCCATTGCCCGCCTTGATGCCCTCTAGGCAGGTCTTACAGACGCCTTTTTTCTCAAAGAGATTCGCCGCGCAGCCACAGCTGCCTTCTAGGGCGCACTCTGCGCAGCCGCCCCCGATGCAGCAAGCAAAGCGCCCCTCCTCGGCGAGAATCTTCTTGGCCGCCAAGAGCGCCGCCTCGTAGCCCTTCATGTCGCCCTTTTTCTTGGCATCCAGTGCCTGCTTTAAGATCGGTGTGGCCTTGCTGGGGCCAAGCTTCTTCGCGCCTTTGGGGGGATGCGCAAGAGCAGGGCCGACGAGCGCGAGAGCGAGTAACACGGTGAGAAGCGGCTTCACTTAGCCCCTCCTATTTTGACGACAAAGGGGATCGTGATGACCTGCCCACCGCGCTGGAACTGGCCCCAAGCTTTGTAGATCCCTGGCTTAGGGAAGCGAGCATTGAAGGCAACATTACCTCGTTTCGAGGCTGCAAGACCTGCCTCGTCCTCGGCAGGATGGCTGTGAACCACGGTCTGGCCGTCTTGATGAATGATCATCAGGTGGCCAAATGCCCCTAAGTAGGGCTCTAGATCGGTAATGGGCTTGCCCGCACTATCGGTCAGCTTGAAGGTGAGCATCGTGCTCTTGCCGATGGGAATCGGACTCGTTGCTGTGCTAAAATTCGCCGTGATCCCATCCACCGTATTTTTCGTCCCGCCTACCACGAGCGGAACGGGCTTTGCCGCAGGGCCAGCCACCTTGAGCGTTGTGCCGAGAATCTGCGAACCCGCGCCTTTCGGAGCAACATCGCCGTAGATCCGGTACTCACCGCCGCTGGGAAAGACCTGTGTGTGGGTGAACGTACCATCGGGTTGTGCCTCCGGGTGCTCATGTGCGAACCAGGCGAGGTCTTTACTGGTGATGAGCAGGTGAAAAACCTTGGTGTGGGCAATGTCAAAGTCCTTGACAATCGCTTTGGTTTTTGTGTCTCGGATAGCAAAGCGCAGCTCAACAGGCTTGCCCGCGACTGCCGCGCCGACACTCTTAACCTCGACGAAGTAGGGCTTTGGAACGGGCTTCTTGCCCTGCCGCGCCTCAGCGTCTTGGACATCCACTAAGAAGCTCGCCGTGATGGGCTTGGGCTCACCCGGTACGCTTAAACTCAGCGCGATCTGGTACTGGCCACCGTGGGGGAAGTAGCACTCAAGCCCGTAGTC
>NZ_CBAYMC010000355.1:0-3399 GCF_964826245.1 Armatimonas sp.
CACCGGAGTACATCTCGTAGGCGCGCGTTCCCAGATCGTCCTCGATAATGATGTCTAGGGTCTCAATCGGGCTGGCCGACTTCGTCCGCGCCTCGCGGTGGGTCTCGAAGGCGACACGCATCGCGCCGCTGGTCATGCGCGCGAGTAGCCGATTCGTCTCTTCCTGGATCTCGGGGAGCGCGTTCTCGATGATCAGCGCCTGCACGCCCTTTTTCCCAAAGGCCGCTGTGAGCTCCGCGTAGAGTAGCTCATCTCGCGATGCCACGACCCGATCCGCTTCGGTGCGAGCTCGCTCTTTCTCCCGTGTCTTTAAGCGATCCTGCTCCGTCTTCAAGCCCCCGATACGGCTATGTGCCTGGTGCATGTCTGCGTTCTGGCGACGAAGCGCACTCTCGGAATCGGTGAGTGCCTGGTGGAGCAGCGGGAGGTTGGCGGCGCGCTGGCGCATCTCCTCGACGCGGGGGCGACCTTTCTCGATCTTGGTGGAGAGGCTCACGGCCCGCGCCTCTAGCTCGGTCAAGCGCGGCGGCTCCTCGACGAGAATTCCCTCGGCTTGCGTCAGACGCGCACGCTCCGTGGGAAGCTCTCGGTAGGGAAGTGCCTGCTGCCGAAGCATGCGTAGCTCCTCTTGAGAGCGCTCCAGCTTCTCTAGGTGCGCGGCCAGAGCCATGAGCCGCTCTTTCTCTTCGCGTGCAAACTCTCCCGAGTCGAGCTGCTCCGTGAGCTTTTGTTGCTGCCTCTGACGGTTCGGGAGCTGCGCGATGCGCTCGCGGAGCCTCAGCGCCTCTTGTTGGGCGTGGGCACTGCGGTTGACCAGCTGCGCTACCAAGCGTGAGTCAGTGAGGGCTTGCTCCGACGCCGCTTTCCACTCCTCCGCGAGCTTCTTGGCCTCGCGTCCCTGTGCGGCAAGGAGGCTCTGGTGCGCGCCATTGGTCTCCAGCGCCGCTTCGGTCTCCTCAACGGCGGTCTGACGGGCTGTGGGGGTAAGCGGCTGCCCACAGAACTCACACTGCGATGCGTCTGAGCCCGTCAGAGCGGCCAGGCGTTTTTCTAGGCGCTCCTGCTCGGCTTTGGCACTGTTGCGCTGCGCCTTGAGCTCCGTGAACGCGTCTTCCGCGTGGCCGCGCGCCACTTCTGCGGCCTTACGCCGCGCCTCAGGATCGCCGTAGGCCGCGATCTCCGCCTCGCTGGTGGCACGCTCGGCATCGTAGCGCTCCAGCTCCTTGGTCTCCTGCACAAGATCCTGAACCTCCCGCGTGAGCCGATAGAGCTCTCGGTCTAGCTCAGTATGCGCCCGCTGAACGACCTCCGTGAGCTGCTCTCGCTCGCGGTAGAGAGCCGTGGCTTCCTCGACCTGGCTCTGGAGGCTCTGGATGCGCTGCTCCAGCGCGGTGGCTTCGCGCTCCTGCTTCTCTATCTCAGGGCGACGGCTCAGAATCGCCTCTGCAGCAGCGATCCGGCGTCGCAAGGAGTCGGCCTCGCGGAGGGCAGCGGCTTCGTCCTGCTCCAGCTCGCGGAGCTTCTCGTCCCACTCCTTGGCACTATTGGCATAGCCCTGGCACTGCTCAAACTGTGTGTGCGCGGCATCACGGGTGGCCTGGAGCTGAGAGAGCTGGGCAGCGGCATCCGCCAGAAGTACCTCCGCAGACTCCAGCTCGGTATCTATCCGATCTTTGTCCTGAAGCTCAAAATCAATCTGGGTGAGCTGGCTCTCGGCAGCAGTGCGGCGCTCCCTGGCCTCCCGCTGGGTCTCACGGGCACGCTTCTCTAAGTCATCGTAGCGCGTCAAGTCTAAAATATCGGCGACGATCTGCTTGCGCTCGGCGGGCTTGGCGCGGGCAAAGACATCGGCGCGGCCCTGGGCCAGATAGGCGGTCGCCAGAAACATCTCGTAGTTCAGCCGCAGAAGCCCTTCGAGCTTCCCCTTTGTCTCGCGGCCATCGCTGATATTGCGGAGCGTGTCGTCGTCCTGCCATGCTTGTAGTGTCCAGACCGGCGAGGTGCCTTTTCGGTCGCGCTGCTTGATAATCCGGTACTTAGCCTCACCGAGCTGAAAGTCCAGCATCACCCGGCAGCTCGGCGCACCGAGGCGGATCACATCGTCTTCACGCGGTGCACGAGTCTCGCCAAAGAGCACCCAGGTAATGGCATCCAGGATCGCGCTCTTGCCGTTGCCATTGTCGCCCGAGAGACAGGCCAGGCGCATGTCGTTGAGCGGTAGCGGCGGCACGCCCTTGCCATAGGACATGAAGTTTTCCAGCTGGAGCTTGAGGGGGATCACGCCAGTGCCTCCTGCCTTAAATCGTCCATCAGGCGGCGGGCGGCGGCCATGAAGTCCTCGCGGAGGGGAGCGAGGTCGGGGCGGCGGGTGTCGAGATAGAGTGTGAGCGCTTGCTCGGGCGTGAGCTGCTCGGTCATTCCTTCGGCGCGGGTGGTGAGGGTCTGGCCGGGGAGATCACGCGAGATGGCGACCACGCTATGGGCCTCACTAAGCGCTTTTCGTAGCTCGTCTTCGCGCACCAGCGGGGCTTTCTCACGCGGCACTTTGTAGCTCAGCTTCACCACGGCATCTTTGAGGGGGCGCTTGGCCAGCTCGTCTAGGATTTTTTCTGTCGGGTCTTCGGCGTCGGTGGCGTCAATGGCGATCTCTAAAAACTTGCGCACGTCTACGTCCACGTAGCGAAACTCGGCGTTTTGCTTTGCGATATCGGCCAAGACGATTCCCTTGTTTTCGTCTTTCTCTCCGAAGTCCAGGCGATCTATCGAGCCGCAGTAGACCACCGGCGGCTGGCGGCGAGCGTTGCAGTCCTGGCGCTTGTGGATATGGCCCAGCGCGACATAGTCAAACTGCGAGAGAGCGAGGGCGCTGACGGGCACCTGCGGCTCGGCGGCGTTGAGCAAAACGCCCTGCACCCCCACACGCGAGTCGGCGACTGTGAAGTGTGCCGTGAGAATCGCGAGATGCTCCGGGCGCTCTGCGGCTTGGTGCGCGAGGCTGGCAATGTACTCGATGTACTTATCCCGAATAAGCTGGGCGATCTCCTCGACCGTCTTGTTTTTGGTCTCGTCTTGGGTCAGCACGCGGGCGCGAGGCAAATACGGCATTCCCCCGACCAGTACCTCACCGCGCCATGTCTGAACGGCGATCAGCTCGGGGCGGGAGAGAATCTGCACGCCTGCGCCGCCTAAGACATCGTAGATTTCGAGCGCGTGGGCGCGGCCCCGTGTGTTGGGAATGTCGTGGTTGCCCACCAGCATCACCACGGGAATATTTGCGTCGGTAAGTCGCCTGAGGCTATCGGCAAAGAGCTTCTGGTGGGTCTGGCTGGGGTCGCGCGCCTTGTAGGCATCTCCGGCAAAGATCGCCAGGTCAATGTCGGCGTCTAAAGCCAGCGAGAT
>NZ_CBAYMC010000356.1:0-3380 GCF_964826245.1 Armatimonas sp.
CGTTGTGTAGTAAGAAAGCGACATTTGTTGCAGGCGCAGAAATAATCGATTGCGCAGGTCGTAGAGCAAGCCCTCGCCGACTTGTGCGCTCAAAAAGCTCTGCAACACCCCCAGCAGGCCCATGACGATATTCACCCCAATAATCCCACCGACGAGCCAGAAAAGAAGCGTCGGTTGGTGCTTGGGGATCGCGTCATCGAGAATCCCGCGCACTAGGAGCGGCGGCACGACCGCAAGCGCGGCATTGGCGGCAAGGCAGCCGAAAATCCCCACCCAGAGCGTCTTGTAGGGCGCAAGGCAGGTCAGCACGCGCCGCAAGAGCACCCGATCCAGCGGCTTCTGAGGGCCATCGCCGCCCGTGTTGCGGTTCTGCAACCCAAACGTCCGAGGCAGGCCCCCCAAGCTCTGATCCGGCCCCCGCCACCCGCCACCTACACCCATGCGTCTATCATACCGCCCAATCGAATTGGGCGTCTGCAATGGCTTCGTTCCTCAGCCGCGAAGCCCGTGCCGGGCTGGGGAATACGCTGGTATGTAGCCCGGTACGGGCTTTCCAGCGCGAAGCGCTACTCGACGCCCCGTTCACGGGGCGGGTACGATAGAGCTATGGATGAAACGACGCGCTATGATTTGATTGTGATTGGCTCCGGCCCGGCAGGCGAAAAAGGGGCGGCGCAGGCGGCGCTTCTGGGCAAGCGGGTGGCGCTGATCGAGAAGGGGAAGCATCTGGGCGGGGCGGCGGCCAACACGGGGACGCTGCCGTCGAAGACACTCCGCGAGACGGCGCTTTTTCTCTCTGGCTACCAGCAGCGTGAGCTCTATGGGCTCGATGCGTGCCTGCGAGACAAGGCGACCGTGCAGGACTTCTTGCGGCGTGAGCGGCGCGTGGCCGAGACCGAGCGCCAGCGGATCGCGGGGAGCATGGGGAGCCATGGCATTGAGCTGGTGCGTGGCGCGGCGTCGTTTGTGGATGCGCACACCATCAAAGTCTCGGGCGACTCAGAGCGGACGCTGCGCGGCGATATCGTCCTGATCGCCACCGGGTCACGGCCTTGGCACCCGCCCGGTTTTCCCGTGGGGCAGCCAGACATCTACGACTCGGACACGATCTTGAATCTGGAGCGCATCCCCCAGCGCCTGATTGTCACCGGCGGGGGAGTGATCGGCTGCGAGTATGCCTGTCTCTTTGCGACATTGGGCGTGAAAGTGACCGTGATCGAGGCGCGTGATGAGCTGCTTGCATTTCTGGACAAAGACCTCTCGCGTGCCCTGAAAGAGCGCATGGTCACCCTCGGGATTATCTTCCGAATGCCCGACGAGATCGAGCACGTGGAGCGCGACGACGAAGGTGAGGAAGTGGGCTGGCGCTGCGCCCTGCGCTACGGTGGCTCGATTGTCGCGGACACGATCCTCATTGCCGCGGGGCGCAGTGGCAACACGGAGGGCCTGAACCTCGCAGCCGCGGGGCTGGAGGCGGCCAAGCGTGGCTTGCTAACCGTTAATGAGTGCTTCCAGACCGCCGTTCCCTCGATCTACGCTGCCGGCGATGTGGTAGGGTTTCCCTCACTGGCCTCGGCTTCGATGGAGCAGGCGCGCCTGGCGATGTGCTACGCGTTTGAGAGCAACTTCACGGGCCATCTCGCCCCAATCTTGCCCTACGGGATCTACACGATTCCTGAGGCCAGCAGCGCCGGAGAGACCGAGCAGAGCGCCAAAGAGAAAGGCATTGATGCCGTCTGTGGACGTGCCAGCTTTGCCGCCAATGCCCGCGGACAGATTATCGGGGAGCAGTTTGGCTTTATCAAGCTGGTCTTTCGGCGCGAGGACATGCGGCTCATTGGGGTGCACATTATCGGGGAGAGTGCCTCTGAGCTCGTGCACATTGGCCTCACCGCGATGCTTGCCGAACAAGGTGCGGAATTATTCTTGCGTACTTGCTACAACTATCCAACCCTCTCTGAAGCGTATAAATACGCCACCTATGATGCGCTTAAACGCAGAAATAGCTGATCTCTTTCCCTGGTCGGCTTGGTTTGTTGGTCTTGGTTTACTCGGAGGGGCGCTGGCCCACCGTCGTCGTGGCTAGTCGGAAATCTGGCACGAAAGTTGCAAACATAGGAAAAATATGATTTTTCCACGATTGCGATGTCTTAGTGGAGCATCTTTGATTGTTTTCGGAATGCTCCTGTCTCCAGCGCATGCACAGCTTTTTGAGAGCAATCTTCAAGTTTTTAATTATAGCTACAGCTACAATGTTGGGGGCACTCTGGTAACACGCACCATCCCGGTTAAGATCTATGTCAATCTAGGGCATGTGGGTGATCCTGGGTTTGGTCAGCCTTTACCCGTCGTGATGTATCTTCACGGGGCAGGGGAGCGTGGCAATAGCTGGGATGTAGATAACAATAGCCAGGTAGATAGCTGGACTTTCTCGGACTCTCTGAAGCTTGTAGATCGCCCTGCAATCTATGTTGCCCCCCGTGGCATCAAAGACTTCGCAACGAACGACCCTGAGTATCTTGTCAACCAAGCCCTCTGGGGGAGTACTGCACCACTTGGTTCTAACTTTGGCTATGATAGTCTGGGGGAGTACTGGCTCAATAGCTATGGCTCCAGTGATGAGTACAATCACAATAACTTTCCCCTTTCCGCGAGCTTACGGGGAGTTTTCAGCCTCACTGATACGCTGATCACGTCGCCTCAGCTCACCTTAATAGACAACTCCACCCTGCAACTTCCCGCCATTGATGCGAATCGTCAGTATATTGTCGGTTGGTCTGCCGGAGGAGATGGTGCCTGGGATGCGGTTGTCCGTGCCCCTGGTAAGTACGCCGCTGCAATTCCTATCTCCGGTATTGGCGATCCGGGAGCCTTCTTTGGTTCCAATGCGGTTGCGGGTTTGGAAAGTCAACCAATCCGGGCATTTGCGGGGGATAGTGAAGGCATTGATCAACAGACTTCGATTGCAAAAATGCAGGCGGCGATGAGCAGCCGAGGAGCTATCGGAACTGCTCAAATTCTCCCTGGCCAGCACCACTTTACAATTTCCAATGCAGTCTTTGATGCTCAAGCAAATCGTGACTGGCTTTTTGCCCAATCCTCTGCGGTCATCCCTGAGCCCGCAATCTTATCACTCTGTGGAGTTGGTCTTTTAATACTTTGGCGCCGTAGTAAGGCTTGACGCGATCCTTTAGGCACGATATACTCCTCTCGTTTGGCCCGTTGGTCTAGCGGTTAGGACGCCTCCTTCGGCGTTTTCTGCACCGCCCCAAAACCGGGAATCGGTGCTTTTTTCTCGTCTTCCGCGCCTGATCGAGGGCTTTCTTCTCCATGGCGATGTCTCAGGACACTCTTCGCGCACACTGGAGAACCGGCGACAG
>NZ_CBAYMC010000357.1:0-3359 GCF_964826245.1 Armatimonas sp.
AATAAAGCGACGTCTTCAATATTGAGGAGAGTAGTGATCACATGCGGCGGGGGCTTGGCTAGCCGTTATCCCGCCGCATTCTTTTACTTTTAGGGACACAAAACCATGCATGAGACAAAAGATTCGGCTCTTTGCCTACTTCTTTCCCCTCAGGAATCCGGACTTTTACGCGCACTGCTCTCAGAGCATTCTCACAACGAGACTGCACGTCAGCTTCTTCATCGACTGGAAGCGGCAGAGCCCCATCAGCTTCTCCCCACTCTCTCACGGGCGCTGGCTCACGTTGGGCTATCCAGATAATAGTAGGCGGTTGCTGACCAGTCATCTTGCCGCCAGAAGTTACACCAGCCATTGGGCTGGTCGGCAAGTGCAACAGGCTGAGGGAGCTCCATCAGCTTGAGAAACCCCTCGAGCTGGCCGGTGTCAATGCTCACCGGAATCAGGGGAGTCCCGTTAGTCTGTAGCCCCATCACCTTTGCCTTTTCCGTCCCGCCAATGGTCTGAATCGCGACTCTACAGCTTCCGTCGAAGTAGATCGGATCGTCTACGTGGTAGCGGTAGAAGGCCCACTGCCGATTGGAGCTTTCGGCGATAGGGCAGCCTTGGGTGCGCTGGGCATAGGCTCCCTGTCCCCAGCCTGTGCCAATGTAGTCCTCAGTACCGGTGCCACAAAGAGTCGGGAAGGGCTCGTCCCCGATCCATACTTTTACCTCACCTTCCCCCCACCATGCCCCCTCGTAGCGCTCGTCGGCGATCACCCCTAGGTTGCAGCCCAGAAAGCGCCCATTGCCTGACACTTTAGGGAGAATCACAAAGTCTTCTCCAAGTACATTGGGCGACTCTTGGCGAAACTGCGCGTGAAAGTAGAGCATCTCCGCCGTGTGTGTCACCCCAAGCAACAAATCAATATCGTAGAAAAGATGCGAGAGACGCGTCTTGGAGGTGTTGGTGATCGTCACCCGCGCCGCGCTTCGAAACGGCATCGGAACAAAGGCATTGAAGCTACGTCCCTCGGGGCTAGAGAAAAGAGCGCACTCGAACGCTACTGTGCGCCCAAGTCCAATGCCAAAGAAATCCCCCAGAGGCACCGAGACCGCAGGCGTGGCTTCTCCATCCCAGAACATCTCTAGCCGAACTGCTCTCAGCATCTCGGGACTGCGGTCTGAGACGGTCATCCAGACTCGCGTGATCGTCCCGCTGCCCGTTACCTCAAGAAGTGTCTTGGTCTCGCCGGGCTCTAAAGAGTCAAAGGCATGACCTTTTGCGCCGCGGTTCTCCTGCCCACCAGCACCCCGCTCCGCCGTTGGGTTCTCAAAGCTCGCCCAGCGTGTCTCAACTCCACAAGGCTTCTCAAATAGTTCCATGTGGCAATTATACTCGCTTGGAGTCCCCTCGATTAGAGACCACGCCGATTGGAACGGCATGGCCAGAGAGCCTTAGGCTACGAAGGGCGTGCCGCCCATGATCCCGAGTAAACTCGGGATGGCCGGAACGGCCTTTGCAGCCGAAGGCTCTCCAGTCCCGCCCCTCCAACGGGCGGGATCTAGGCGATATCGAAGCGGTCGAGGTTCATGACCTTGTTCCACGCGCTGACGAAGTCTTTCACAAACTTCTCTTGCCCGTCTTCGCTGGCATAGACCTCCCCGATTGCCCGCAGCTCGGAGTTGGAGCCAAAGATGAGGTCCACACGGGTGCCGGTCCACTTGACCGCGCCCGTCTTGCGATCAACACCCTCAAAGGTCTGCTTGGCCTCGGAGGTCGGCTTCCAAGTGGTGCCTAGGTCGAGCAGGTTGACGAAGAAGTCGTTGGTCAGAGCCTCGGGGCGCTGGGTAAAGACTCCGTGCTTCGACGAGCCTGCTTTGAGCACCCGGAGACCACCGACAAGCACCGTCATCTCAGGGGCGGTCAGGGTCAGGAGCTGGGCCTTATCCACGAGGAGATCTTCTGCCTTTGCCGTGTGCATCGGGTTGAGGTAGTTGCGGAAGCCATCGGCGGTCGGCTCCAGCACGGCAAACGACGCCACATCGGTCTGCTCCTGCGAGGCATCAGTACGGCCTGGTGTGAACGGCACTTTTACCGTCACTCCCGCGTTCTTCGCCGCCTTCTCGACTCCGACGCAGCCTCCTAGCACGATGAGATCGGCGAGCGAGACAGGCTTGCCAAACGACTTCTGGATACCTTCGAGGACACCAATCACCTTGGCAGTCTGTGCAGGCTGGTTGGCCTCCCAGTTTTTCTGCGGTGCGAGGCGGATACGTGCCCCGTTGGCACCGCCGCGCTTATCCGAGCCACGGAAGGTCGCCGCTGAGGCCCATGCCGTTGCGACTAGCTCGGAGACGCTGAGGCCGGAGCTCAGGATCTTGGACTTCAGCGCCGCAATGTCTCTGTTGTCAAGACGCTTGCCGGTTGCTGCCGGGAGTGGGTCTTGCCAGATCAGAACCTCTTTGGGAACTTCTGAGCCAAGGTAGCGGGCAATCGGACCCATGTCACGGTGCGTTAATTTGAACCAGGCACGGGCGAAAGCGTCGTTGAAGGCTTGGGGATTGGCCAGGAAGCGTCGCGAGATTTTCTCGTAGGCCGGATCAAAGCGCAAGGCAAGGTCCGTAGTAAACATCATCGGGGCGTGGCTCTTGGAAGAATCGTAGGCATCGGGGACGGTGCCTGCGCCGCCGTTGCCCTTGGGCTTCCACTGCTGGGCTCCCGCCGGGCTCTTAGTCAGCTCCCACTCGAAGCCAAAGAGGTTCTCAAAGTAGTTGTTGCTCCACTTGGTCGGTGTTGAGGTCCAGGCGCCTTCCAGCCCTGAGGTAATGGTGTCTGCGCCACAGCCCTTGCCGTAGGTGCTCGTCCAGCCTCGTCCCTGCTCCTCAATGCTCGCGGCGGCAGGCTCACGTCCCACGTACTTGTCAGGATTGGCCGCGCCGTGTGCTTTTCCTAGCGTGTGTCCTCCTGCGATCAGCGCGACGGTCTCTTCGTCGTTCATGGCCATGCGGCCAAACGTCTCACGGATGTCACGAGCGGCGGCCAGCGGGTCGGGGTTGCCGTTGGGGCCTTGGGGATTGACATAGATCAGGCCCATCTGAACGGCACCCAGCGGGTTCTCGAGCTGACGATCTCCCGTGTAGCGCTTGTCGCCCAGCCACTCCGTCTCCGCGCCCCAGTAGATGTCCTCCGACGACTCCCAGACATCTTCGCGTCCTCCGGCAAACCCAAAGGTCTTGAGCCCCGCCGACTCCAGAGCGCAGTTGCCCGTCAGAATCATCAAGTCCGCCCAGGAGAGCTTCTTGCCATATTTCTTCTTGATCGGCCAGAGAAGCGCACGTGCCTTATCGAGGTTTGCGTTGTCGGGCCAGCTATTGAGC
>NZ_CBAYMC010000358.1:0-3338 GCF_964826245.1 Armatimonas sp.
GGATTGATGGCTTTGTTGAAGTCCAGCACGACTTTGTTGTTGCTAGGCTTCTCGGTATCTAAAAAGCGCCCCGCAGGGTAGGTTGTCTTGCCGCTGGTGAGGTCGCGGAAGTTGAAAAATAGCCCGGTCGGCGTGCCTTGGGCCTCCAGGCGACAGAGCCTGCCGTTGAGGGGGAACGTGACGTAGCCAGGGCAGGGGACGGGCTGGGTGTCGCCCAGAACGTTGGTGATGGCGAGTGTCTTGCCTTGTGGGTAGGGATGAAAGTCTGCCGTGATCTTGTAGGACTCATCGGGAGCGTACCAGTGCTGGCCCTTGAAGCTCTTACGCGCGGGACTCTCGCTGTCATAGACCCGCACCCCGAGCCGCTTGCCACGCTGCAAAATCTGCGCCGTCACCGAGCCCTGGGTGAGCTTCTCCGCGCTATTGGGCTTGAGCAAGCGCCGCTCGCCTGCGGGAGTGTAGAGTCGAACCGTCTCTCCCTGTCGCACCAGCTTCCCCAGCACACGGAGTGCAGGTGGCAGCGCGTTGTCGCCTTCGCTCAGCCAGTAGAGCCCCACCACACTCAGCCAGCCGCCGTCTTTGGTCAGCTCGTCCTCTTGCGATTTACGAAACGCTGCTAGCTCGTCGGAATAGTTTTGCATAAGGGTATTATACGCCGCATGAAGCTCTTTGAACTTGACGCACGCTCTCCCGATGCGGGGGGAGAGCTCTGGAGCGGCTTTCGCCGCGTCGGTAGCCCGACTCTACGGGAGCTTGTGGGACAGAAAGCCGTGTTTTTTAATGGCACGGGCGATACCTACGAGCACGCCGCCCCCGCGGAGCTGTGCGGAGCGCGTCCTAGAACCATCGAAGTTTGGGCGTTCAAGGAAGCGGTGCGTGGCGATGAGGAGACGCTGATTGGCTGGGGGCGGCGCGGTGGGCCAACCGCGACGAATATCGCGCTGAACTGGGGCAACAATGGGGCCTACGGTGGCGCAACCCACTGGTCAGCGGACATGGGCTGGCACGGAACCCCCAAAGCGGGCCAGTGGCACCACTTGGTCTACACCTACGATGGCAAGACCGCGCGCCTCTACGACAACGGGGCAGAGAAGGCCAGCATGGACATCCGGCTGGCGACTCCCCAAGGCTTCCCCATTCGTCTTGCGGTGCAGAACGCCGCGGATGGCAGTGCTGCGTTTAAGAACGAGTACAACGGCTCCGCGATGTCCGGGCCAGTGGGGATCGCGCTGCTCCGGCTCCATGACGCGGCCCTGAGCGAGGCAGAAGTGCAGACGGCGTTTCAAGCCGATCAAGAGCGCTTTAAGGCCGTTGCGCCGCTCACCCTGGCGAAGCTACGCGAGGGCGGCGTCACGAAAATTTCTGTGGGCGGGCTCACGCTGACGGTATCTAAGAGTGAGAACAAGCCACTGGGCCTTGTCGCCGATGCCACGGGCTTTGATTTCCTGCCGACCGACCGCCTGCTCACACGTCTTGGCGACGGTTTCCACCACTTGGGTGATGTTTTGGTGCGAGCCAGTGGCCCCGTGGAGACCAAGAAAGAGTGGCTCTCTGAGCGTGGGCAGCTGGTTCTGCGGGCAACCGTGACCAACACAGGCAGTAGCGCTGTCGAGTTGGGCGCGGTCGGCTTTCCGGTGATCTTCAACAACATTATCTCGGACCGCGACCTGCCGCAGGCCCACGAGAAGTGTGTGTTCTTCGATCCGTATATCGGCCAGGACGCAGGCTATCTGCGTGTGACGCGGCTCTCGGGCGCGGGCCCGGCGCTCGCCGTGATCCCCGATGGGAAGACCCCGTTTGAGGCCTACCAGCCGCTCCGCGAGCCCATCGGCCCCAGCCAGACCTTCGAGGGTGCCTATGCCTGGCTGGCACATAGCGCTGCCTACGCTGAGAAAGACTGGGGCAAGGCGACTCCCTGGAATGTTCCCAGCAAGGCGACGCTTGCGCCCGGTGAGTCCCGCACCTATGGCCTGCGCTTCGTCCTCTCGGAGAGCATCCGTGGGCTGGAGAAAGCAATCGCGGCGGCGGGGCAGCCCGTGGTGATCGGGGTGCCCGGCTTTATCGTCCCACAAAAGAGCGATGCCAAGCTGATTGTCAACTACAGCAAGCCGGTGAAGAGCATGACGGTGGAGCCTGCCGGGGCGCTGAGCCTCACGCCCGCCGGAAAGACCCCCGCTGGCTGGGCGACCTATGCGGTGAAGGCCACGGGCTGGGGACGCGCACGCCTGACCCTGACCTACGCCGATGGCCTCACCCAGACCGTCCACTACTGGCTCACCAAGCCCGCCGCACAGGCCGTCGCGAGCCTGGGCGAGTTTCTCTTCACCAAGCAGTGGTACGAAAAGCCCGGCGACCCGTTTGGCCGGAGTCCGTCGGTGATGAGCTACGACCGCGAGCTCAATCAGATTGTCGAGCAGGACAGCCGTGCCTGGATCGCGGGCCTCGGGGACGAAGGCGGCTCGTCGTGGCTGACCGCGGCGATGAAGCTCTATCTCCAGCCCGATGCCGCACAAGTCGAGAAGTTCGAGCGCTTTGTGGATGGCGTTCTGTGGGGCGGCTTGCAGTACTCCACCGGCCCAAATAAGTACGGTGTCAAGAAGTCCCTCTTCTTCTACGATCCCAAGGCACTCCCGGACTTTCCCTACCGCAAGGACATCAACTGGGGCTCGTGGACCAGCTGGAGCAAGAAAGCGACAGAAGACATTGGGCGGGGCTTCAACTACCCGCACGTGGTCGCGGCTTACTGGAGCCTGTATCGCATTGCCCGCAACACGCCGGGAATGACCAAGCACCACGACTGGAAGTGGTACTTGGAGCAGGCGTTCCAGACCACGAAGTTTCTCTTCTCAGGCCGCGTGGGCTACGCCGAGCTGGGGCTGATGGAGGGGACGGTTTTTCTGCGCCTGCTCAAGGATCTGCAAGCGGAGGGCTGGACCGCGCAGGCCAGCGAGCTCGAAGCGCTGACCAAGAAGCGTGCCGACAAGTGGCGCAAAGAAGCGTATCCCTTTGGCAGCGAGATGGCCTGGGACTCGACGGGCCAGGAAGAGGTCTACGCTTGGACGAAGCACTTTGGCTACGACGATAAAGCGACGGTCTCAGTGAACTCCATTACTGGCTACATGCAGCCGATCCCACACTGGGGCTACAACAGCAACGTGCGCCGCTACTGGGACTTTCTCTACGGCGGCAAGCTCTCTCGGATCGAGCGGCAGATTCACCACTATGGCTCTGGGATGAACGCGCTCCCCGTGCTCACCGAGTTCCGCACCCACCCTGACGACACGTATTTGCTGCGGATCGGCTACGGCGGGATGATGGCGCCGCTGAGCAATATAGAC
>NZ_CBAYMC010000359.1:0-3328 GCF_964826245.1 Armatimonas sp.
TGACCTCTAGACCGGCTAGCTCTCCGGCATCCTTGGTAGCTTGGCGCTGGGAGTCATTGAAGTAGGCGGGAACCGTGATCACGGCTTTCGTCACCGCCTCGCCCAGCGCTTTCTCCGCGCTGTTTTTGAGCTCGCGCAGCACCCAGGCCCCGACTTCTGGCGCACTGACGAGCCGATCTCCCAGCACGATCTGGCAACCGCCAGTCAGTAAGTAAGGCAGGCTGCCCCGGAGTGCCTCGGCATCGCCGTCGCCCTTGCCCATCAGCCGCTTGGCCGAGTAGATCGTGCGGGTCGGGTGGGAGGTCAGAAAGGGAAGTGCGTCCACGCCCACGAGCGGCGTCGCGCCGCCCTCGGGGAAGTACACCACGGAGGGCACCAGCCCCCCGAGTACCTGGGGAACCCCGTCTTTTACGACGGCCACCAGAGAGTTTGTCGTGCCTAAGTCAATACCAAGAATCGTCGCCATGTCGCTAGAGTGTACCCGAAAGCCCTCCTCCCCCGGCCCCTCCTCCCGATAACGGGAAAGGAGGGGAGAGCTAGGGAAGTAAGTCCGCGACGGTGACGGGCATATTCGGAGCGGCAAGTGGCGCGATACTTCCGGTTGCCGCGACGACCTGTGTCTGTGTCCAGATGCCGTTTTGGGGATGGCGGTGCACCTCTAGTTGGCGATCTTGCAGATTCACGATCCAGTACTCCGCGATTCCCGCCGTGGCGTAGAGCGCACTCTTGGCTCTATTTTACCAGTAGTGCCAATAGCCTGTCTTGAGCACGTAGATCCCCAGCGCGGCGTTCGTAACTCCGTGCGCCACAACACAAGCCAGCAGAGATTTCGTGTGGCGTAGCAGCCCCGCCATCAGCGCGGCGTAGCCAATCGCCGCCAGCCACTCCGGGTGTGCGAGGGCGAAGAGCCCTGCGACGATCCCAAATGCCGCGAGCGAGAACTGCCCCAGTGGCAGCTCTTTCCACTTTTCCTGGTCGGTGGCAAAGCGCAGCAGAAACGAGCGCCAGAAGATCTCCTCCATCACCGGAACGAGAAGCGCCAGCCCGATAAAGCGCACCGTGAGAAAGCTATACCGAAGCGTCGGATTGGCAATCTCTTTGAAAGGGTTGTAGGCCGTGCGCGTTCCAATAGACCATCCCGCTGGTTGGAGTGCGTCCAGCCCTAGCCAGAGACCCAGCCCAAGCAACCCCGCAAAAATGCCTAGTCCCACGGCTTTTGCGTCCCAGCGAAGCTCACTCTTCCAAGCGCGGGCACAGACGAGCAGCGCAATCAGCACGAGCAGTGCCTTGATGCCGTAGACGAAGGGATAGAGCGCGAGGGGAAGCTTACCTTCCAGCGCGGTGAGCACCAGAAAAAGCACCATCGGGGCGGCGTAGGGGAGCCAGTCGGGTTTATTGGTCATGAATTAGCGTTTGGCAATCAGACTTGGTCAGGGAGCTCGGGGAGGGCGAGAGGACGGCCCTTGGGGCCATTGTAGAAGTAGAACTCGTCCTTGCCGTCCACCAGCCCCTGTAGCATCGGCTCATCGGTGTCAAGACGAATACCCTTGCGTGTCGCCTCCTGATCCAGAAAAAGCCGTAGGCGCTCCAGCTTAATGTCCTCGGGCAAGTTCCCCTTGATGGCAAACGCCACCGCCTTGATAGATACCGTGAGTTTGGTTCCTCGCATAGTCACTCTCCTCCGCTCAGTTTATCCGATCTGCAGTGCTTCGGCGGCGCGTTGGTGAGTGGCGACGGCCTGGGCGAGGAGCTGGTGCTCGGGGCGGGTGAGCTGCGGGTCGCGGCTGAGGAGGTCGAAGGCATCGGTGCGGGCTTCGAGGAGAATATCTTGGTCGCGCAAGACATCGGCGACTTTTAGGCTCGGGATGCCGGACTGGCGCGTGCCGAAGAACTCACCAGGGCCGCGCAGCTTGAGATCTTCCTCCGCGATCACGAAGCCGTCGCTGGTGGCGCACATCACCTCCATACGGGCCGTGCCATCGGGCGTGCTGGGGTCAGAAAGGAGCACACAGAACGACGCGTGCTCGCCGCGCCCGACCCGGCCTCGGAGCTGGTGGAGCTGGGCCAGGCCAAAGTTGTCGGCGTCCTCGATCACGATCACGGCGGCATTGGGAACGTCTACGCCCACTTCAATCACCGTGGTCGCCACTAATATCTGGTGCTCGTTCTTACGAAACGCCTCCATCACCGCGTCTTTTTCATCGGACTTGAGCTGCCCGTGAAGCAGCCCAATCGAGAGCTCGGGGAAGACATGGGCTTTTAAGTGCTCCGCCAGATGTGTGGCCGCTTTCGCCTCGCGCTTCTCAGACTCTTCGACCAGTGGGCAGACGATATAGGCTTGGCGACCTTGGGTCACCATCTGTTTAATGCCTGCATAGACTTTGTCCTGCTCGGCGCGCCGTTTCCAGTGCGTGCGGATCGGCTTGCGGCCCGGCGGCAGCTCATCGAGAATCGAGACATCTAAATCGCCGTAGACCGTGAGTGTGAGCGTGCGGGGAATCGGCGTGGCGGTCATGACCAGCACATCCGGGCGGACGCCTTTATCCGAGAGGGCGGCGCGCTGGAGCACCCCAAAGCGGTGTTGCTCATCAATCACCACCAGGCCGAGCTTATGAAACCCGACGCTTTCCTGGATCAGTGCGTGGGTGCCGACCACGATAGTTGTCTCGCCGCTGAGCAAGCGCTCCTTGACAGCGGCTTTTTCTTTGGCGGGCCGCGAGCCGGTGAGCAAGTCCACGCGCAGGCCCAGCTCCTCTAGCTTGGGGCGGATACTTTTCAGGTGCTGCTCTGCCAGAATCTCGGTGGGGGCCATGAGCGCCGCCTGGTAGCCACCCCGCGCCGCAATGGTCATCGCGGCCATCGCCACGGCAGTCTTGCCGGAGCCCACATCGCCCTGCACGAGGCGATTCATCGGGGTGTGCGAGGCCATGTCGTTTCCCAGCTCCGCGATCACCCGGTCTTGAGCGCTGGTGAAGGTGAAGGGGAGCACCGTGCGCAGCTCCATCACGGGGCCGATGGCATCGGGAAACGTAATCCCCGGCTGACGTGCCACTTCCCGCTTCTTCTCTGCGACGAGTATCTGGAGCGCAAGCAGCTCTTCATAGGCCAGCCGATGCCGGGCCGCCTGAAGCGCCTCGTCGCTCTCGGGATAGTGGATATTGCGGAGTGCAGCCTCGATTCCAGGCAGGCTGCGGCGCTTGCGTAGCGACTCGGGTAGGGAATCGGCAAACTCGCCGGCGCAGAGACTCACGGCCTCGTAGGCAAAGCGGCGCAGGCGTGTCTGGGAGAGGCCTTCGGTGAGTGGGTAGACCGGCACAATGCGGCCAAT
>NZ_CBAYMC010000360.1:0-3311 GCF_964826245.1 Armatimonas sp.
CCTTGCTATCCAGCAACCGCACGACGGGAGCTACCGCTAAGGACAATCCCCAGCGGTGCTCTGGCGTACGGCCGTTCTCATCGCCCAGCAGAAGAATTGCCTGATCCAGTGGCTTGGCGCTTGCGGAGGGGCCACCGGCGAAGAAGCCCATCACGGCCTGATTGACCAGCGGCAAGACCTGCCGCTTTTTCTCCGCGCTCGCCGTCTCCCAGAGCGTCTCAAACCAACGAAGGCGCTGGCCTGTCTCGTAGCGTACCGCAATAGGATTTGTTGCCTGGTGTTTCATAAAACTACTTACTCGGCACAGCGGGCTGGATTTTTGCACTCCACTCTAGCATTCGCCGTAGCGGGACTTCGGATTTGACGCGCAGGTCTTCGTCCATTTGTAGCTCGGGCTGGCCGTCTTTGAGGCAGAGGTAGAGTTTCTCTAATGTGTTCAGGCGCATGTAGGGGCAGCTTGCGCAGGTGCAGCCGGAGTTGGGCGGGGCGCAGATAAACTCGGCGTCGGGGCGGGCTTTTTGCATCTGGTGGAGAATCCCGACCTCGGTGTTGACGACGAACTTCTTGTGCTCGGGGTGTGTTTTGACGTAGTTGAGAAGCGCCAGAGTGGAGCCGATGAAGTGCGCCTTGTCAAGAACCGCCTCTTCGCACTCCGGGTGTGCGATCACGGTGGCGTCGGGGTGGGCGTTGATCAGAAGCGTGAGGCGGCGGGCGTTGAACTGCTCGTGGACAATGCAGAAGCCCGGCCAGAGCACCATCTCGCGGCCTGTTTGCTTCTCGACCCACTTTCCGAGATGCCGGTCGGGGCCAAAGACAACGGGCTGATCTTTGGGGATCATGGCGACGAGCTGCGCGGCATTGCTGCTGGTGACGATCAAGTCGCTCATGGCCTTGACCGCCGCTGAGGAGTTGATGTAGTTGACGACGTAGTGCCCCGGATACTGCTTGAGCCACTCGCCATAGACATCGGCAGGACATCTATCCGCCAGAGAGCAACCGGCATCTAAATCCGGCAGATAGACGGGCTTGGTGGGGTTGAGGATCTTGGCGGTCTCGGCCATGAAGTGCACGCCGCAGAAGACAATGCAGTCGGCTTGCGTCTTGGCCGCAGCCTGCGCCAGCGCGAGTGAGTCGCCCACGAAATCGGCAAGGTCCTGAATCTCGGAGTCCTGGTAGTAGTGCGCCAGAATCACCGCGTTTTTCTCTTTTTTGAGCTTCAGAATCTCCGCGACGAGATCCAGTGACGGGTCAATCTCGGCGGCACGAGCGGTCAGGTCGTAGGGGTTCGCCTGGTGCATGTCCCGCACCAAAGTCAGGTTTTTCATGCCCTATTGTACCCGCACGACACGCGGTATACTTGGCTCTGTATGTCCCTGACTCTCACTCAAAAACCGCGCACGCTTGCTGATACCCTCGCGCTGCCCTCGTGGCTTCTCGTCCCTGCCGCCTCACTCGTCATTGCTGCCTGCGCACAAGTCTCGATTCCCCTCCCCTTCACGCCCGTCCCGCTCACGGGCCAGACCTTTGCCGTCTTACTGACCGGCATGGCCCTTGGTAGTCGTCGGGGAGCGCTGGCCGTTGCGCTCTATGTTTTGGAGGGCGGACTCGGACTTCCGTTCTTTGCGGGCGGTGCCGCGGGGCTTGCGAAGCTCATCGGGCCAACGGGTGGCTATCTCTTCGCCTTTCCCCTCGCCGCCTTTTTGGCAGGCACCCTCGCTGAGCGCGGCTGGGACCGAAAGCCACTGACCACAGCGCTGGGGATGCTCCTCGCCAGCCTGACCATCTTTCTCTTTGGGGCACTCTGGCTAGCGCAGTTTGTCGGAGGAATCGTCCCAGCAGTCGTGCAGGGGGTTCTGCCGTTCCTGCCGGGTGATGTGCTCAAGTCGCTGCTAGCCGCCGGGCTCTTGCCGGTGTCGTGGAGATTTATTTGTACGGCGCAACATAGGGTGTCCCAAGCCCCAGCCACGGATTCTTCCACTCGTACAGCTCAAAGAGAGGAGTCTTAACGGTTCCATCCACGTGGTTAAACTTACTCACAGAGCCCGAGATGGAGCCATAGCTCAGATCATCCAGGTTGATATCCGCCACGCCCGTCACGGCTTTTGAGACGGTCCCCGAGAGCTTAAACGATGAGTTGTCGCTATCGGCAATCGCCACCAAGAAGCGCCGTGAGATCACGCGTTTGGAGACAAAGACATAGCGGGTCTTCCACTTGTTGGCTTTATGCAGCTCATCAAGCTTGGCCCCGAGCTTGGTGATATTCTTCATTGAGGCATAGGTAATGTCCTCCGCCAACAAGAAGATCGAGTTTTTCTTTCCCAAGCTCACTGTGATACTTCCCCCCGCGACGCCAGGGAGGTTCACGCCCACTTTCGAGCTAAAGCTAACATCTTTCGAGCTTGCATAGCTGATGCTATCGTTGGTAGAGTCATCACTCTCAAACCCGACGATCACGCCAAGATCCCGTAGGTTGCCCAAGGGGTTGAACTTATCGCCCTCCATGGTGCCATAGTCCCCCACTTGAACGGGCTCATCCGTAGGAAACCAGCGGGCAAAGTAGTCTAAGTTGTCGTGGATTTCGTCGCAATATTCTTTAAAGTCCGCCATCTTACTTCTCCGTTTTGTTCGTTGCCACGTCCACAAGACGTAGTGTTAGCTTCTGGATCTCACGCAGCAGCTCTTTGTAGGCCTGCTCTTGGGTTCGGGGTGTGGCGGTTGAAGGCGCTCTCCCGCCCGCTCGCTGCCGCCGCCGCTGCCCACCACTCATGTCCTGCATGAACTTGCTCAGCATCCGCTCAAAGCGCCAGAGCCCTCCCTTGGTAACCTCGTGGCTCGCCAGCTCTTTCTCCAGACGTGCCCGGAAGCTCTCCACACTCTCGCCACTCTTGTCCGCCTTTTCTCGCTGGTGCGCTCCGTAGAGCACCGTCGCAAGAGCCAGAAGCGCACGCTTTGCCAGTGCCGCACGGTCGTTGCCACTCTCAGTGGCTGCTCGGGGGTGCTTGGGAGTCGCAGGTACCATCAGGGGCTGAAGAATGGGCCGAATCGCTGCCGTCTCGGCCTGGGTAAGAGTTAGCTCGTCGGTATCGATGATCGCCAGAGCATTGGCAATCGGAAGCGCCTGCTGCCATGCCCACGCTCTTGGCGCAAGGCTTCCCAGCCCTCCTAGTGCGAACAGCCCCAGCCCTCGCTGTAGTAGATCTTTTCGTGTCATTTCTCTCTCTTTCGGGTCGTCTCAGTGCCCCCCGGCCAGGCAGTGCCTTTGGTGGGAAGCGACGGAGCAAGTGCCTTGCCCTCGGAGGTCTTCCAAGGGA
>NZ_CBAYMC010000361.1:0-3283 GCF_964826245.1 Armatimonas sp.
GGGAATCGCGTTGAGCACTTCGTCGATCTCCAGCGGCGAGTAGTTGTCGCCGCCTCGGATAAACCGCTCTTTGAGGCGCCCCGTGATAAAGAAATACGGCCTACCATCGGTGCCCAAGCGCCAGAAGCCTTCGTCGCCGGAGCGGAACCAGCCGTGGGTAAAGGCCGACGCGTTGGCATCGGGGCGCTTGAAGTAGGCACGCATGACGTTCACGCCCCGAATGACGATCTCGCCGCGTGTGTTTTCAGGCAGAGCGTTGCCGCTCTCGTCGTGGATCGCCATCTCGTTCTCGGGAAGCGGGATGCCAATCGAGGGAAAGCCACACTCCCACATCCAGTGCGCGTAGGTGTTTTTATCGAGATCAGTAGGCAAGAAGCACGAGTAACACGTCGTCTCGGAGAGGCCGTAGCCGTGCACCACGCGGACACCAAATCGCTCGTCGAAGCGCTTGGCCAGCTCGGTAGTCAGCGGCCCGGCGCCGCATATAAAGTGCCGGAAGTCTTGCGGCGCACTCCAGCCATCGGGCTTTGTCTCGCCGAGGAACGCCAGAATCGTGGGCACGACGCTACACCAGGTGCACTTCTCGTCGGCGACGGTCTTCCAGAAGCGGCTGGCGGAGAATTTCTTATTGAGCACCACGCTCCCACCGGTGAGCAGCGGCGTGATGAGCGTCACAATAATCCCGTTGACGTGGTGGATCGGCAAGACCAGCATCGCCCGGTCATTCTCCGTGAAGCCATGCCACGCCGCAATCCCCTGCGCATCGGCGATCAGATTTTGGTGCTCCAGAACAACGCCCTTCGGTGCCCCCGTCGTCCCCGACGTGTAGACAATCAGCGCCTCGGTATCTGAAAAAAAGCGTCTGGGCAGCGGAGTTTGGGCGTGACTCCAGAAGGCATCTGCGGGCCTTTGGAGTACTTCAGGGACACGGTGGGCTTGATCATCGTGGACGAATGCGGCCTTTACCTGTGAGTGCTCCAAAATAAAGGCGATTCGCTCATCGTCTTCCGTGATATTTACAGGAACTACAGTGATTCCCAACAGCCAAGCACCGAAATATAAAAAAACCGTCTCGGGTGAGCTGCCTGTCAGCGTTGCGATGCGATCCCCCGTTTGAAGCGCGAGCGTTTTCTGAAGATACCCCGCCACGAGGAGCGCCGCCGACCACACCTCACGGCCTGTCCAGGAGCGCGGTGGCTGATCTCCCTCACAAAACGTCAGAAAGCACTTGTCGCTGGTACTGAGACATTCGAGCTTGTCCGCAATCGTAGAAGCAAACAACCCACTAAAGTCATACTGTCGGTTGCTCAGGCCCCGCGCATGGGTGATTTTGTGAATGAGTTCCGGGTTAAAGTTCTCGTCGGTCATTGTCGAGGTTCCTCAAAATTATAGCACACTAACGCCAATTCTGCTATGACAGCGCATAAAAATTACGACTGTCTTAGTTGTCACAAAATCAGCCGTGTCTCGCGTTATTAGCTCTCATGAACAAGATCACCATTCTCGTCACCGTCGCCCTTGCTCTGGGCGCTTCGTCTCAGGCACAGGCTCAGTGGAGCGACAGCGGCTTTGGAGGGCGCGAGGAAGTCAGCTACCAGGCGTTTTTCCCGGCAGGCAAGGTCAAGGGCTATCTAGGCAATGGTCCCCTCAATGGAATCTCGTGGACACACCAGCTTACCCCGCCACCAAGTATCGGGCTGGGCCGAACCCTGTTTCTGGACTGGGCCGGCACGGGCGGCGATACGCCACGCAATTTCCTGGCAGGCGGACTGGGGGTTCAGTCGCAGCTCAAGCTGGGCACTGAGGGAACGACGGCCAATATCGGCGGGGGCATCGGGTGGTACGGGACGTTTCGCAGCAACTCGGGCTTCGATCCTGGTCGTCAGAGCGGGGCGGTTGCCCGCATCACGGCAGGCCTGCGGGTAACGGGTAACTTAATTATCGAGGGTGCCTACTTCCGCTCCCTCAAAGCCAGCGATGGGCTTGAAGGCACCGGGCTACGAATCGGGCTGAAGTTTTAGCCTTTCCCGTCCCCTCGTTCTAATCGAGGGGATAGAGGAATCGTCTCGACGCTTGTCGAAATGCCGGGCATGACAAAGCTCGGCATTCAACTGATTATCTTCGGCAAGCGCGGGGGCGACGATCTGCCTGGCGTCTTGGCGGATGTGAAAAACGCAGGCTACGACGGTGCAGAAGTGGGCAACCCGACGACCAGCGCGGGGGCCTACGACTACAAACAGCTCTTCGACGATGCGGGTCTGGTCTGTGCGGGCTACCACACAGGAGTGAGTGCGCTTGCAGATCTCGACCACGTGCGGGAGACGGCGGCGCACATGAATATCGTAGGAGCCAAGCACCTGATGGCGGGAGGCAAGTGGCCCGATACGGCAGGCTACGAAGCGGCGGCGGAGACTCTCAACGCGGCAGGTGAGGTGCTGGCAAGCGAGGGGATCTCGGTGTGCTATCACAACCACAACTGGGAGTTCTTCACCCTGCCCGAGGGCGGCACCGGGATGGAGATTCTCCTGCGCAACACCGACCCCGCGGCGGTGAAGTTCTGCTTCGATCTCTACTGGGTAGCCTGCGGCGGCGAGGATCTGGTGAGTTTTTTACAGACCCATGGCCACCGCTCGGACTACTTCCACTACAAAGACGGCACGTTCGATCTGGCAACCAAGCAGCCCCTTACGTTTACGGAGCTGGGCAACGGCCAAGTGAAGCTCGTCGAGGCCACCAAGATCGTCAAGACGTTTTCGCCCGTCTGGGTCACTACCGAACAAGACCGCGTGGCCGAGGGCGGCGACCCGGCAACCTCGGCAAAAATCAGCGCGGACTATGCAAAGAGTACACTCGGGTTTTAGGAACGACAAAAAGGCAGTTGGCCCGGCTTGACTTTCTTAACAATTTCAGGCACACTGAAGGTGCAAGTCTGGGAAGCTCTTCTGGAACTGCAGTTTCGTCAACATAAACGGCTCTTGCCCGTTTCTTAGTCTTGTGTTAATATTTGCCCCCATTGTAGGGGATAAACTCGTCGTGTGGGCATCAGCCCATCTAACAGCGGAGGTACTGAACATTATGCAACAAACCAAACGTGGTTTTACCCTGATTGAACTTCTCGTCGTCATCGCGATCATCGCGATTCTCGCCGCCATTCTCTTCCCCGTCTTTGCTCAGGCTCGCGCCAAGGCCCGTGGTGCAGCTTGTCTCTCTAACGTCAAGCAAATCGGAACGTCCATGATGATGTACGTCCAAGACTATGATGAGATGACACCTGGTGCCCGTG
>NZ_CBAYMC010000362.1:0-3280 GCF_964826245.1 Armatimonas sp.
CAACTCCGGTGAGCTTGGGCGCAACATAGGTAACCGTGTTTGGAGCCACACTGACTAGCTGGCCATTAAGAGCACTGGGACCTCCCTGGATACTCCAAACAACATCACTCTCGGCCGTCGGAGCACCAAGAACGGTAGCAGTAAGCGGCAGCGGAAACTCAGAGCCAATGTCTCCTGTGATCGGAGCAACACTCACACTGGTAGCCGATGTTACGTCAACCACAACGGGAGCAGAGGTCGCCGTATCCACACGCACGGTCACAGTCGCTTGGATCGGATGAAGACCCCTTACCTGAGAACCACCATTGACGGCCTCAAGGTTCTGCGGGTCAGCCACGACAGTGAAGAAAGCGCCGCCACGCAGCTCGTTGGTGATGGCAACATCTTGACCATTAAAATTCTTCGCGGAGAACATCAGGTCTTTTGTCTCCCCCACCGCAACACTCTGTCCGGGGAGCAAGGCAATAGACTGGACACCGGTGTAGGTCGAGATGGTTACCGTGAGTGAGCCATCTGCCAGCACGGAAGCAGAGGCCTCGGCGCGACCGATTTCTTCACCACTGGCATCACCGGCGGTATAGAAACGAATCGTCAGAATGGACTGACCAACCCGAGCAGGACGTGGTGAATCGTAGCTCTGGAGAACAGCAGCAGTGCCAGCAGGACGATTTACGACCCAGGAAATATCATTTCCCGAGGCATCCCCTTTTTCCAGCGTAATCCTGGCAGAAAGTGCCGAGGAGAGTCCAACGACGCGACTGCGCGCGCCCCAATCGATCCTGACCTTAAAGGCTGCGGTACGTAGTGGGGTGGGAGTCGGTGTCGCTCCCCCCGGTATTGGTGATGGTGTTGGGTTGGTCACCCCGCCGCCGCTACCACAGCCGGAAGGCAGGAGCGCCAGCAGACCTGTTACCAGCACTGCCGCCGCCGCCGCCAACCAGGAGGATCGCATCCCAGTGCGAATCTGCATGCTGTAAAACCTCTCTTCTCGGTCGTTAGCCAGAGTCAATCCCTAGCTAAAATTGCCGAAAACCTACGCTCGCTTTATTCAAGCCAGTGCAGGTATTTTCCTTCTTTATGTTACGAAAATTTCACGGGGAACCATTGTCCCTTCAAGGACTGCCCCATTCGATTCCAAAGTCGCCGCTATTGTTCCGCAAACCTACCAGTTTTGTCAAGCGGCTCGCCCCCTATCCCTCGATACCTAGGAAACTGAATCCCTCGTCACTGACAAAAATACAGTCACCCCGTGAAGAAGTCATGAAGTCAGCGACTTTGCCAGCCACGCCTGCAAGTCCACGCCTCCATTGCGCCAGTCCAGCGGCGGCGTCTGCATCTCCCCCGCCCGGCAAATCCGCGAAACGCCTTCAGCTTCAATCGCTACTCGCAGTTCTTTGGAGAGTTCTCCGGAGACTCCAATCGAAGAAAGTCTGCCCTTAGCCAAACCAAGAAACTCACCGAACACTGCCAAATCCCCAAGGGGAATCAGATGCAATACGCCAAAACCTGTTGGCTTTGGTAGAACACAACTCTCTTTGTGCACGATAATCGTCCAGCGCAACTCAGGGTCACCAATCACCTCGCAGCCCCCCATAAACGCCAGGTCACGAGCCTCTCGAATACGAAGAATTTCTCCTATCTTAGAGGGCATAAGAACACCAAGTGCTTCCGTCGCACGAGGCATTCCATCGTCCTTTAGGAATTCAATTAGATACTCTAAGCAAGAGTTTTCTACAAAGAGAGCCTGAAGCGAGAGGCAACCTGCCTGACTATAAGTGAGGCAATCTAGCCCGACACCGAATGAAGAAGCGACAGTCAATATAAGAGAATCATTGAACTCTGTAAAAGCATCTTTGCCCGTCCAGAGTCCTACACTGGTCGCGTGCCCAAATCCCTGAAATGGCGTGGTTTCGGGAGTGGCTTCGCGTAGCGCCACCATTGTTTCATCATTGCCATACGCAATCACAGCATCGGCATTCTGGACAAGAGTTTGCGTTCGTGGGTCTTCGCCGGGGAAGAAATCTAAGTGGAGAAAGGCGGCGACTTCGGGGTCAATCCCGGCGAGCGTCTCGACGAAGTGGCGTGTCCAGACAGTCTCATCACGGCTTTGTTTGATAAAGACGGGAATGCCGAGCAGAACGCTGTAGTGGAGCACGGGCCAGGCGAGGAGCGGCGTGTTTCCGGCGAGAATCAGCGCGAGGACGCCTGGCTTCTCTATATTTTCCGGCTCGGAGCAGTGCGGGGCGGAGCGGGCGAGGGCTTCGATTCCTCGCTGGACTTGTGCCCAGGGAAACTGCCCTATCTCTAAAGGCGGCACGAGACAGACTTGCTGCCAAAATCTCTCTAGGGCGGCGAGGCGGCGCTCTACGGGCATTGGAGGACGTTCCCAGAGTTTTGCCAAGGCTTCCCTGACCGTTTGAGGAGTGGTTTCCATACGCCTGAAAGGTATAATACCTCCATGGCACGACGAGATAACCGACGGGGAGATTCGCAGACGCAAGAGAGCGACGAGATGCAGCTGCGGGCTGTGGGACTGGTAGACGAGCTGCTGGCAATGACTTCGCCCTCCGACCCGAAGTACCAGTACCTCCTTCTTCTACGCCACCAGCTCGAAACCGATGAGCGGCAGATGCGCGATGCCCAGGAAGTTCTGGAGCAGTTCGAGGATGCCTACGCCAAGCTCACGGAGACGGCAAGCAAGATCGGGATGTATCTCGGGCCACTGGAAAATAGCAAGAAAGTCTTTCTGGCTGTCGGGGATGGCGAGTACGTGGGAAACGTGGATCCAAAGCTAGAGGCCGACGCGCTGACCATCGGCGATCGCGTGGTTGTCAATGATGCGTTTGCCGTGGTGCAGGTTCTCCCGCCACATGTTGCCGGCCCCCTGGTCAAAGTGGGCGAGGTGCTGGAGGACAACCGGCTCCGGGTTGGCGGCGATACACAAGGGCTCAACTCACGCATTGTCGGGCGGGGCGAGGGGCTTCAGTTTGCCGATCTCAAGGTCGGTGATGAAGTGCGTATGGACCCGACTGGCAAGCTGGCAATGGAGCACTTCCCCAAGGCCGAAAGCAAGGATTTCTTTCTGGAGGAAGTCCCGCAGGTGCCGTGGGACAAAGTGGGCGGCCAAGACGAGGTCATCGAGATTATCCGCGATGCCATCGAGAAGCCCCTACTCTACCCGGAGCTTTACGAAAGATTTGGCAAGCGCCCGCTCAAGGGCATCCTGCTCTACGGCCCTCCCGGCTGTGGCAAGACGCTGATTGGAAAAGCCACGGCCTAC
>NZ_CBAYMC010000363.1:0-3278 GCF_964826245.1 Armatimonas sp.
AGGAGAGCACGCGAAAGGTATTGCGTGATGCTAGGGCCTCCTCGACTGTCTCAACTGGAATGGTGGCGGCGGCAGCGATCTCGCTTGGGGTGGGCTCACGCTCAAGCTGAGCGGTGAGAGCTTCAATGGCGCGTTCGATGCGACTAGAGGTCTCTTGGAGCCAGGCGGGCTCGCGGATCATCCGGCTGCGGTCGCGCAAAAAGTGGCGGATGGCACCGCTGATAAAGTGCGTGGCGTAGGTGGAGAAACGAACTCCTTTGCTGGGATCGTAGTACTCCAGAGCAGAGAGAAGCCCCAGAGAGCCTTCTTGCGCAAGATCTTCGAGGGGCTCACCCGTTCCCAAAAACTTACGTGCCACGGACTCGACGAGGGGACCATGTGCGCGAGCAATTTTCTCTTTGAGAGCAGGCAAGGGGAGGTCGCCTGAGGAACGACCATCTCCCGTGCCGCGCCGACGGGCATATTCTTGGAGCCAGCGCAGCAGGGTTTCCTGAGGGATGGCAGTCGTTTTTTCTAAAGGAGAAGACATAGGCTTACATTTGGGATAGTCGGCAGAGACTGTTAATTTTTCCAGGAATTATTTTCCCTGAGGAGAATACGGTTCGTATCCGAAAATTGTGAGTATGAACTCGATTCTCCCTGATAATGACTTGGCACCTCTGATGCCGACGAACTCGGCAGCGCGAACGCCTGTGCCAACAGCACCGCAGTCACTAGATAGCAATCAGATGCTTAAGGGGCTTCTTGAGGATGGTGCACTACTGATACCACCAGGGATGGTAGGAGTAGGTCCTCTTGGGTCGGATACCTTTGACGAGGTGCGCTCCTCTCCGAGTGTCACGCCTTTGGCAGATACCCACATTGATGACATCTTGCGCTACAGCCAGCAGGTGAAAGCCTCTGATATCCATATCACAGTCAACCTGCCCCCGATGCTTCGTATTGACGGCAAGCTCACGCCCACGCCCTGGGAGGTGGTCACGCCCCGCGAGGCGCAGCGGCTGATCTACGATATCTTGCTCTCCGACCAGATCGAGCGCTACGAGCGCACCAAAGAGCTAGACTTCTCCTATGGGGTTCACGGGGTGGGGCGCTTCCGTTTTAATGTCTACCGCCAGCGCCACTCCGTTGGGTGCGCCATGCGTGCGATCCCTGCCAAGATTCCCTCGCTGGACTCGCTCCGCCTTCCCCCGATCCTAAAAGAGCTCACCAAGAAGCACTCGGGGGTGATCCTGGTGACGGGGCCAACGGGATCGGGTAAGTCCACGACCATTGCCTCGATGATTGATGCGATCAACTCCGAGCGTCCCTTGCACATCCTGACGATGGAAGATCCGATTGAGTACATTCACAATCACAAAGTCGCCATGGTCAACCAGCGTGAGATTGGCCAAGACTCCGAGAGTTTTGGCAACGCCATCCGCGCCGCTCTCCGTGAAGACCCTGATATTATCCTCGTCGGTGAGATGCGAGACAAAGAAACGATCGCCGCTGCTCTCACACTTGCTGAGACAGGTCACTTAGTCTTTGGGACGCTCCACACCCGAAGTGCCCCTGCGACCGTTGACCGTGTGATCGATGTCTTCCCTGCCGATCAGCAAGATCAGATCCGTGTTCAGTTTGCCAGCTCCCTTCAGGCCGTGATTGCCCAGCAGCTCCTGCCGATGGTTGGGGGGGGACGTGTTGCCTCCATTGAGATCATGGTCGCCACTGCTGCGGTGCGTAACTTGATCCGTGAAGGCAAGAGCCACCAGCTCATGAGCTCCATCGAGACCGGCTCACAGTTTGGAATGCAACAGATGGACAAAGTCCTCGCGGAGCTTCACCGCTCTGGCATGGTTACCATGGAGGAGGCAGCTAGCCGCTGTAATGACCGCGATAACTTCATGCGCCACTTGAAGGGAGGAAGCTAAACTTCCATGCCTACTTTTGTATACGATGTCATAGATACCTCCGGCAACAATGTTAAAGGTCGGATGGAAGCAGAGTCTGAGGGAGCCGTCCTGAGCCGTCTGCACGAGCAGCGCCTGCATGTCTTGGGAATCAGTGAGCACAAGACCAGTGCGCTGATGTCTATCGGGACGAAGAAATCTGTTGGGATACCCAAGCTCCAGTCGCTTGTGGTGTTCTCACGCCAGTTTGCGACCATGATAGACGCGGGCCTTGCGGTTCTCAAGTGCCTGGATGTTTTGGAGCAGCAGACCAAAGACCTACCACTCAAGGCGGCGCTAGGAGTGATTAAGCGCGATGTCCAGACAGGTGTCTCGCTTGGGGAGTCACTGGCCAAGCACCCGAACTGTTTCTCGAAGCTCTATGTCAACATGATCCGCGCCGCCGAGCTCGGAGGTATTCTTGATACCATTCTGGATCGTCTCTCACAGTTTCTGGAGAAAGAGCAGGAGATCCGCCAGAAAGTTAAGTCTGCCCTGACCTATCCGGTGATCGTCTTGGTGTTTGCGATGATCATCTTGTTTGCGATGTTTATGTTCATCTTGCCTACGTTTAAGCAGATGTTCTCTGACATGCAAGCGAAGATGCCCCCGATGACCGAGGCCCTTTTTGGCATCTCGGACTTCATGGTGCACAACTGGTATGTCTTTGTTTTTGCGCCTCTGTTTGCTTTTATTGGCCTGAAGCAGTATGCAAAAACGTCTGAGGGCCGCTACAAGTTAGACTACTTCAAGCTCAAGGTTCCGATCATGGGAGAGCTCGTCCTCAAGCTCTCAGTGGCTCGCTTCTGTCGTACTTTTGGTACTCTGTTGAGCTCTGGCGTTCCCATGATGCGTTCCATTGAGATCGTGGCGGAGACGGCGGGTAACGAGGTTCTGACCAAGGCGATCCAGGAGACCAAGACTGCGTTGCGCGAAGGAAGTCGCCTCTCGCCCCCGCTGGTCAAGTCTGGGCTCTTTCCGCCCATGGTCACTCACATGATTGATATCGGTGAAGAGACAGGGCGTATGTCGGAGATGCTGGTCAAAGTCGCCGAGTTCTACGAGCAGGAAGTGGATGCCACGGTCAAGGCACTAACGAGCTTGATCGAGCCAATCTTGATTATTTTCCTTGGGGTGATCGTGGGCTTTATCGTGATCTCTATCATGGGGCCGATGTTCTCGATTATCAACCAGATCCACTAATCAAAGTTTAATCTGTCGTTTTCTTCACTCAGCCTCCCTGGTGCGTTGACTGCATGGGGGAGGTTGTTGTATACTATAGTCCCGGCGCGGCAGCTCTGCCGCGCCGTGCTATATTCTGTTGTATTGTATGAAAGGAACCTGCCC
>NZ_CBAYMC010000364.1:0-3277 GCF_964826245.1 Armatimonas sp.
GACTTCGATCTTATCTTTCTTGACCCAACAACCGTGACACTCTTTCGCACGGGGGGCAGTGCGGTTCGGGCAACGATCGCCGATCCCAAGATCGGCTACGAGCGAACCGTGCTGGTCTGCCAGATCGCGCGGGCGTTTCCGCTCTCGCTCCAAGACCAGTATATTGGACTGCGCGATGCCAAAGATAAAGATGTCGGGATGCTGGAGAACATGAAGGGCCTAGACCCGGAGTCGCGAAAGATCTTGGACGAAGAGCTTGAGCGGCGCTACTTTGTGCCGACGATTCTCAAAGTCACCAAAGTCAAGAAAGAGTACGACACTGTGAACTTCGAGGTAGAGACCGACAAAGGTGAGCGCAAGTTCTCCGTGCAGAACCTCAAGGACTCGATTCAGGAAGTGAGCGGCGGGCGGGTGCTGCTCACGGATCGAACGGGGAGCCGCTACAACATCCCAGACTACCGAAAGCTCGACGAAAAGACACTCGCGATTCTCTCACGGGTGCTGTAGGAGCTGAGCCATGAAGTCGGTGCTCTGCTACGGCGACTCGAACACCTGGGGCGCAAGCCCGATTGATATCACCCGCCTCGACGATCAGACGCGCTGGACAGGCGTCTTGCAGTGCCTCCTCGGAGAGAGCTGGCGGGTGCTGGAAGAGGGTCTTTCTAATCGCACGACGGGCTTTGACGACCCGCTGATTCTCTTGCGCAATGGAAAAGCGACCTTCCCGATGGTCAGCGATACCCACCGCCCCTACGACTGGCTGATCGTGATGCTGGGCACCAACGATGCCAAAGCCCGCTTCCGTCACAAGCCCGATGCGGCTGCCGATGCCGTGGAGAGCATCGGAGAGATGGGAGCGTCGCAGGGCGCGAAAGTGCTGCTTATCGCCCCGCCGCCGATGCGCTCACCCATCAAGTTTGTCGCGGAGTTTGACGAGGAGCGTGCCGTGAGCTTTTCTCGCGCCCTCGCCCCACTCTACCTAGAAGTCGCCGAGGCCAACGGCTGGGAGTTTCTCAATGCGGGCAACGTGATCTCGGTCAGCCCCCTCGATGGCATGCACCTCAATGCCGAGGCCCACACCCGGCTCGCACAGGCAATCTCGAATCTGCTAAGACGATGAATAAAGCACAGCTCGAAGAATTTAACCGCGAGGGATTTCTTGTCCTTGAAGACGTCATAGATCCCGCCCACTGTGAGCTCCTCTGCGAGAAAATGCTCGCCGATGTGGACGCGATCCTCAAGCGCCCCGATGTGCCGTTTAACTTCAACAAGGGCAATATCCAGCAAGCGCCCCCGCCGTTTGCGCCTTATCTCTTTGAGGACGTCCTCTTCAACGCGGAGATTATCGAGGCAACAAAAGCGATCCTAGGGCCGGGCGTCAAAAATAACTTCTACTCTGGCAACACCGCGCTCCCCGGCGAGCACTTCCAGCCCGTGCACCCCGATGTCGCGCAGCTCTGGCAGGGGCTGGAGCACGCAACACCTAGCTTTGGCATTGTCATCAACGTGCCTGTGGTAGATATGGGCCCGGAGAACGGCGCAACCCAGCTCTGGCCCGGCACTCACTTAGACATGCACTACTTCCACGGCGACGGCTCCGCAAGAGTCTCAGACGAGCACCTCGCAGCTTGGCGTGAAAAGGCCCCCCCGATCCAGCCGACCGTCAAGCGTGGCTCCGTGGTAATCCGCGACATTCGCCTCTGGCACGCGGGGATGCCCAACCGGACACCACAGCCCCGCCCCATGATCGCCATGATCCACTGGTGTGGCTGGTACGCCGACGGAGACGGCATCGAGATCCCCGAGCGCAGCCGAAGCTTCTTTGAGAACAAAGCGCTCCACACCAATATCAAAGTCATCCTCGACGACCAGTTTGACCACATCAAGCACGGCGGCGCCTACGACGTTCAGGAAGACCAACGATGAAAATCTTAGCGGTACAGCTCGACATTGCCTGGGAAGAGCCACAGGCCAACTTTGCAAAAGTGGAGAAGCTTCTCGCCGACGCCAAGCCGGAGCCCAATACGCTTGTCGTACTGCCGGAGATGTTTGCGACGGGGTTCTCCATGAGTATGGAGGCAACCGAGCCGGAAGGCGGCCCTATCGCGAGTTTTTTGCAGCAGCTTGCCCAGCGCTGGCAAGTTACTCTGGTGGGCGGGGTTGCCATCAATGGCCACAATCGTGCCCTAGTCTTCGCTCCCAACGGCACCCGTATCGCAGACTATACCAAGATCAAGCCGTTTGCAGTGGGAGGTGAGACCTACGCCCCCGGCAAGCAACAGGTCGTTTTTTCCTGGGCAGAGCTGCGTGTGACCCCGTTTATCTGCTACGACCTGCGCTTCCCCGAGGTCTGGCGGGTGGCGGCAGCGGCATGGCGGCCCGAGCTCTATCTGGATATCGCAAGCTGGCCCAGCGCCCGTGCCCACCACTGGGTGCGCCTGCTTCAGGCCCGCGCCATCGAGAATCAGGCATATGTCTTAGGGGTCAACCGCTGCGGCACCGATCCGTATTTTTCGTTTCCCGGTCGCACGATGCTCGTGGACTGGCACGGGGAGATCGTCGCCGATGCGGGAAGCGAGGAGAAAACCCTCCTCGCCTCCCTTGATCTCCCCGCCCTCCACGAGTACCGAAGCCAGCTTCGGTTCCTGGACGATATCTAGCCTCTAACGCGTGATGGGCGGCTTTGTCGGGGCCGTTTGTGCCTCGCTGGCGGGCATGGAGGCGAGGAAGCCGGCCATCAGATCGCGGCTAGTGCCTTGACCCTGTCCCTGGATCAGCGTGAGATTGGCCCCGCTCTCGACGATCCGCTGGGTCTCTAGGAGATCAAAGAGGGCTTCGGAGACTTCGGGGTCGGCGCTGATCTCAGCCATGGCTTTTCCGACAATGGCGGGGCGGACGGCGGCGGCTTTCCCAAACTCGACGGCGGCCTGGCGCTCGGCGGTGCTGGTGATGATGCTCACCTGATTGACACCGTCTTGCTTGATCGCCGCCGTCACTTGGCGCAGCCGGTTGACAACCTTGCTCTCGATCTGCCGGATCATCTCGGGGTCGCGGAAGTGGACTTTTCGGATGTAGATCGAGCCGAGCTTGTAGCCCCACTCGTGGGACTTGGGGGTCACTTCATCGCGAACGGTCTTGCTCATGCTGTGCCGATCAATCAGCATCCGGGCAAGAGGCAGGTTGCTCAGACAGCGCACGGTCGAGTTGCTCACGTTGGCGGAGAGTGAGCCGCGCGGGTCGGAGTTCTTGAAGAGATAGGCCACGGGATCGCTGATGT
>NZ_CBAYMC010000365.1:0-3271 GCF_964826245.1 Armatimonas sp.
AGTCCTTCAGCGATCAACTCACCCTCCCCTTGCCTTTAGGTGAGGGGCCGGGGGAGAGGTTTGCTCGCGGTACAATACTTCCCGTGGAATACATCAAGATTAAACGGGCGCTGCTCTCCGTCTCCGACAAGACCGGAGTCGCCGAACTGGCGTAGGTACTGGCGTCGCGTGGGGAATTAGGCGGCTTTGGGGCGGGGTGTTGTGCTCTCGCGGTGTGTGATGTACTCGGCGAGCTGACGCTCTAACTTCTGGATCATCACTTCCACCCCCTCGGCTTCAAGGCGACGAAGCTCAGGGTCGCCGGTTTTTTCCGCGAGAAGGCTGTCACGAAGCGCGTAGAGGCGCACGATGCTCTCATGGGTGGCGCGTCGCTCTTGCTCACTTCTGAGCATTGGGAACTTTCGCCTTGCCAAAGAGCTTGATTTCCAACTGTTCCCAGAACTTAGGATTTGTGACCACTAATTTGGAAGCGAGTCCTTCAGCGATCAACTCATCCAATTTCGGTTGGTGTTTCTGTGTCTCATCCATGCTGGAATTTTACGGCATGGCGTAAAGTGGAAGCAATCTCCCCTTGCCTTTAGGTGAGGGGCTGGGGGAGAGGTTTGCTCGCGGTACAATACTTCCCGTGGAATACATCAAGATTAAACGGGCGCTGCTCTCCGTCTCCGACAAGACCGGAATCGTCGAGCTGGCGCAGGCGCTGGCGGCGCGTGGGGTGGAGCTGGTCTCTACTGGCGGGACGGCCAAAGCGCTCAAGGACGCAGGACTGGCGGTACGCGCCATCGACGAGCTGACGGGCTTTCCCGAGATGCTGGAGGGGCGGGTCAAGACCCTGCACCCCAATGTCCATGGCGGGATTCTCGCCGATCGGGACAAGCCGGAGCATCTGACGACTATCGCCGAGCATGGGATCGGGCCGATTGACCTGGTCGTCGTGAACCTCTACCCCTTCGCCAAGACCATCGCCAACCCCGATGTCACCCTGGAAGACGCGATTGAGAACATCGATATCGGTGGCCCCGCGATGGTGCGCTCCGCCGCCAAGAACCACCAGGGCGTCGCAATCGTGGTCGATCCCACCGACTACGCCCAGCTTCTGTCTGAGAACGACGGCGACGGCGTGAGCCTGACCCTGCGGCGCAAGCTGATGGCCAAGGCCTACGCCCACACCGCCGCCTACGATAGCCTGATCGCCAGCTACTTCGAGAAGCAGTTTGCCCCCCCCGCCCCCAATTCTGGGGGAGCCAGTGTTACTCTGCCGAGCACGCTGCGCCTGAGCTTCGAGAAAGTCCAGGATTTAAGATACGGCGAGAACCCGCACCAGGTGGCAGGCTTTTACCGTGACTCCCCCAATCTTGGGGGCGCGGCGACCACGGAAGCGTGTATCGGCAACGCTACCCGCCGCGATGACTCGGGGAAAGAGGTCAGCTTCAACAACCTCTACGACCTCGATGGCGCGCTGGAGCTGGTCAAGGAGTTCCCCGATGCCCCGACCGCGGCGATCATCAAGCACGCCAACCCGTGCGGCTGCGCCCAGGGCGCGACGATCGCCGAGGCGTTTGTGCGCGCCCGTGAGGCCGACACGATCAGCGCCTTTGGGGGGATTCTCGCCATCAACCAGAAATTTGACCTTGCGCTGGCAGAGCAGATAGTCGGACTAAACAACTTCCTAGAGTGCATTGTCGCGCCAGACTACGACGAGGCAGCGATCAAAAAAGTGGTCGGTGGCAAGAAGTGGGGCGCGAACCTGCGCCTGCTGCAAGTGACGGGGATCGCGGGGCCGGGTAAGGACGGCTATCTCCTCAAGCAAGTGGTCGGCGGGATGCTGGTCTCCACCCGCGACTACCGTCCGCTGAGTGAGAGCGATCTGGTCGTCAAGTCCGAGCGCCAGCCTACCGCCGATGAGCTCTCGGAGCTGCTCTTTGCCTGGCGCTGCGTCAAGCACATCAAGAGCAACGCGATTGTGATGACCAAGGGCCGCGCGATCCGTGGAGTTGGGGCAGGACAGATGAACCGTGTCCGCTCCGTGCGCCTCGCGGTCGAGCAAGCCGGTGAGCACGGCCCCGGCTCGGTGCTGGCCAGCGATGCCTTCTTCCCCTTCCCCGACGGCCCTGAGGTCGCGGCAAAGGCAGGTGTCACGGCGATCATCCAGCCCGGTGGCTCGGTAAAAGACCCGGAGACGATCGCGCTGTGCAACCAGTACGACATCGCCCTCGTCTTCACCGGCGTCCGCCACTTCCGGCATTAATCGCCGCCCCGTGAACGGGGCGTCAAGTAGCACTTCGTGCTGTAAAGCCCGTGCCGGGCTGCTGGATTTCCCAGCCCGGCACGGGCTTCGCGGCGGAGGAACGACGCCACTTCACGTCTTCTTCAGGAGGCGGTCAGCGCGGCCTCGGCCTCATCGGTCCAGAACTGACCGTCGCGGAGCTTCTCGTAGACGGTGGGACGTACGGTCTTGAGGTCGGGGAGCGCGGTGAGTGGTAGGTTCTCGATGTGAGGATAGATCACGGTCTTGCCTGCGAAGCGGCTGTTCTTCACGGCGGCAAGGCCTTCCGCGAAGGTTTCAAGACCGCCAATCGCCGCGAGGGAGTCGCCCGTGGCAAGAGTTCCGGCTTCGAGTTTCTCTTTGACCGCGTACATATCGGCGATACTGGAGCCCGACGTCCCCACGATCCGCACGTTCTTGAAGCAGATATCCGAGACATCAATCGTCGCGGTGGTGCCGCGTGCGACTCCCGCGAAGACATTGAGCACGCCGCTGTCGGCTAAGTACGGAAAGCTCTGCTCGATGGCCTCGATGCTGGGCACCATCACCACGATATCATCGAAGCCCTCGGGCGCGATGGCTTTTAGGTCGGGCTCAGGGCCGGTGCGGACATTGCAGAGAATCAGCTCGACCCCGCGCTCTTTCGCCAGCGAGCCAAACCGATCCGCAACGGCTTGCAGGCGGGCATCGTGGCGATCGGTGATGAGCAGCACGCGCGGCGGCTCGGGGAGCGCGAGCGCACGCTGGGCATGCATCATCCCCATCGGCCCGGCAGCCCCGATAAACCACGAAACCCCGCCGCCTAGAATCTCGTTGCGAGAGTTTTCTTTCGGCCCGATATAGGCGTGGCCATCGTAGTGCACCCGGCCTACATCCACCGCCACAGGGCGTGTGAGCGGCTTGTCGAAGTTAAGCAGCGCGACCCCGTTTTTGGTGAGCGTTTTTGCCTGCGCCTCGAACTCTTCGGGAGTCGGCGTGGTGTCAATGCGCAGGGTCGGCTCCGTG
>NZ_CBAYMC010000366.1:0-3263 GCF_964826245.1 Armatimonas sp.
GGCCTTCGTAGCTTTAGCTCTCCAGTCCCGCCGCTCCAACCGGCGGGATTACATTATACGGTGGGCGGACTTCTGTGGGGCGGGTTTGGCGAGGGCTTCGGCCCAGGCGGTATCCCAGGCGGCGTAGTCGGTCTCGACACTTTCGGGGCTTTGCTCGCTACGCACCACAAACGACGGCTGCCAGGGCCTGCCGGTGGGCGTGCCGGTGGGCTGGTAGCGCAAGTCGAGGCTCCAGCGGACGGTGTCGGTGACGTTGGGAGTCGAGCGGTGGGGCGTGCACTTGTGCATGAACACCACGCCGCCTTTTTTCACCGCAGCAACCAACGGCTCGATCTTAGGAAGGGCATCTTCGCGGATGGTCGCGCCGCCTGCACCACCGATATGCGGCAGGAGGCCCCGCTCCCAGACCCCGGGAAGGATCTGCATACAGCCATTTTGCACGGTCGCGTCCACGAGAGGCAGCCAGCAGGTGATGATCTCGCTGTGGTCGGCCTCTTCCCAGGTCACGGCGGCGTCCTGGTGCCACGGCACGTTAAAGTAGCTCCCGCCTGCCTGATCCGCGACTTTGCCCCGAATGTGCTGGATCGGGCTGGCGATCAGCTCGGGCGTCCCGAGGAGCTGCTGCACGGCATCGAGCAGGTTTTTGCAGTGGAGAAAGTCAAAAAACTCCGGGAGACGCGCGTTCATCACGTCCATGCCGTCTTGGATCGCCCGGTTCTGGGCATAGAGCCACGCAAAACGCTTGTCAAAGGGCAGCGTCTCTTTCAAGTCCGCAATCGCCAGTGCTCGTGCCTTGGCATCAATCCAGCGCGTGTAGCCTGCGATCACCGGCGCGAGGTCGGCTTCGTCTAGCACGCCTTCTGCCACTAAAACACCATCGCTCTTAAACTGCGCGAGCTGCGCCTCCGTTAATCGTCCCATTTCTCCACCCTCACTCTCCATAAAAAAACAGAGGCCCAGTGCGGGCCTCTGCCAACCGATCCGAAGAAACCTACTGCCCGGAGACATTAAACAGCGTGCTCAAGGGGGCATCCACGGAGCTAAACGCCACACCGACGGGCCAGTTCACGCGACGATCATTACCGTTGATCCACTTCGCATGGCCATCGGCATAGGTCATGTTGAGCCCGTTGCTGTGGCGTGCCTCCAGCCGAAAGCGCACATCACCGGGCGTGTTAAAGGGAACCGAGCGATCCACTTCTCCCCAGATCTCAGCAAAGGCGACACAATCCGAGGGGGTGCTGACGGCAGCCATTGAGATCGTGTTCCCTGCTCCCTTTGCGAGCCAGTTGTTGTAGCCGTATCCCCGGCGGAACCCACGGGTGTCGCGGGAAGGCGCTTTGCTGGGGCATTGGTAGAAGGGAAGCTTAGCGCTGAAGAGGTCAGGGCGCGTGGTTCCTAGCACTGCATTGACTTGGGTCGCGAGATTCGTATCCCCCATCTTGATGTAGGGAATAAGATCGACGGTCCAGTCGCGGCTCGTGGTAGCGGTGCTGGTGAAGACCATTGGGTAGGTCTCGTCATAGTCCTGCAGGTACATCATCAGAGCCGTTCCGTGCTGGCGGCAGTTGGAGAGGCAGCTGGTTTGACGTGCCTTCTCGCGAGCTTGGGCAAAAACCGGGAAGAGAATAGCGGCAAGAATGGCGATAATCGCGATCACCACTAAAAGTTCAATCAAAGTAAATGCAGCATTGCGCTTCATGAAGTTCATCTCCTCAAAGAGAAAAAATACACCGTGGTCAGTCACCGACGGATAGCGTAAACTATAGCGGACTTCGTGCTGAGGCACAATGCACAAAAGGACTCATCTTTTGCACAATAGAAGCAACCTTACATTTCTCGCGAGTAGCAATCAGCAAAGCTATTCTCTTCATTTAGACAAGCATCTCTTAGGCTACTACACCCTCCAGTTTATCTGCCAGGGTGAGCTTGAAGTCCTCTATGATGAGGAGAGCTTCTTCTTGGACGATCGCTCTAGCGGCTGGTTTTTCCCGGCCTACCCTGGCCCGCGACTACGGTTCCACCCTCCCACACCCGAGAGCACCTGGTGGCATAGGCACCTGGCATTCCAGGGGGAGCTGATCGAAACGTGGCGAGCCGGTGGTTTGTGGCCGCTGGAGCCACAGCCCGCACCAGTGGGCATGGACGGCGGCGCATGCTTAGATGAGATCACCGGTTTTGCAAACGCCACCAGTCGCTGGAGCCACGAGCAAGCGGTCAACGGCTTGGAGGCTCTGCTGCTGAAGCTGGCTGTCGCAAGAGATGCCCCCTCTGAGGGGCGCTCATGGCTCACCAGTCTCCTAGAGCAGCTCAGTCATAACTTCGCCCCCGACTACTGCCAGCTCGCTCAGCAGCAGGGATGCTCGCTCGCCACGCTCCGGCGGCGTTTCAAAGACGCGACAGGCCAAACCCTCCATGAGTTCGTCATCGCCCAGCGCATCGCCCGTGCCCGCAAGCTCCTCGCCGAAACCGACTTACCCCTGCGCCAGCTCGCCGCCCAGCTCGGCTACGACTCCGAGTTCTTCTTTGCCCGCCAGTTCAAGCAAGTCGCCCAAGTCACGCCTGGCGAGTACCGTCGGAGCCGCCTGTTTATCCCCCCTTAAGACGAACAGGTATACTTCATCTACAATGGAAACATCGAATCCTCTAGAGAATAATGAAACTGAGTTTTCCTCCACCTTTGAGAGTCATGCACGACTTTTCACCGCAAAGCAAAACCCTCCTTGGCACAGCCTGGGAATGATTTTTATTGCTTGCCTCCTTGTTTTCGGATTCATGCTCTCTCAAGGATCAAATGCGATTGTCAGTTTAATCATTCCTCTTGGGGTTGCTCTTATCGGAGTCCCGATTGCACTTGCGGATTCATTTAAAGCCAAGCGTCTTGCCAAACAAGGAATACTTGTCAATGCCATCCTGGTTCAGGCCAACGACTCTCTCTACCATCCCAGCAATAGTGGTGGTGGTGCTCCGGCACTTGTCGTTTTTTCCTTTGAAGATATTCCGTATAAGAATCTGGGAGCACTGGTAGAGAGAGCCCACATGTACCGTCAGAGCGGAGGGACAACAGCAGCCGAGAAGAAACTAGGGGCAATCCTACGCGACGAGCGCTATATTCAGTACCGCCGTGTTACAGTGCCTCAAGAACTCACAGAAGGAGCCGTGGTCTATATGGCAGATCTATGGATTAATCGAAAAGCACTCCCACAAGGCTATCTGCAAACCAACCAGCTCACCTGCATCGCCACGCCAGGCGCACGTGGATG
>NZ_CBAYMC010000367.1:0-3257 GCF_964826245.1 Armatimonas sp.
CTCGGGCGCTTTGGTTTTGTAACCGAGGCATCTCCCGATAACTTGGACGAAGCCGTTGCCGCGGCGCTGGAAGGCAAGTGTGAGGTTCATGAGCGGATGCTTCTGGAGGGGACGATCTACCGGGGGGGAAGCTCGGTACCTGATCAGCAGATGCTGGCTGTCAACGATATTGTCGTAGCAAGTGGCGCGGTACGGATGGTGCATGTTCACACTTGTGTGGGCGATGACGCCATTGCTACCTACGCTGCCGATGGTGTGATTGTTTCGTCGCCGACGGGCTCGACCGGCTACTCGCTCTCCGCAGGAGGGCCACTGGTGCACCCTGATGTTCGTGCGCTCATGATCACCCCCATCGCGCCGCATACGCTCTCCGCAAGGCCGTTGCTCGTCCCTGACACCGAGACTATCTCCCTCACCATCGAGGCCCAGACCCGCGACGCTGTTGCCGTGACTGCCGATGGCCAGACCGGGCTTTCGCTCACACCGGGCGACACGGTAACAGTCTCACGTGCCCCATTCAACGTCAGGCTGCTGGCGGCAGGTGGCCCGAACTTCTACCAAAAAATAAGAAGCCGCTGGCATTACGCCGAGCGGCTTTCCGGTTAAACTGCCTGGAAATTAGTCGTCGTTGCGGTCGTGCGCCACGGCGTTGCCTTCATCGTAGTTCTGGTAGGTGCCACTGCCACTACCCGACTCCATTCCGAAGTAAACCCGGCGGTTTTCGTTGCTATCCATCAAAATCAGGCTAGGAATGTCCTGGAAAGTGTCGAGCTGCAGGCGCTCGGTGCCACTGCTGTCAAACATCAGTATCCCGGGGTTGCCTTGGCTATTGACCTTCATGTCCATCTTTACTTCGCCACTGTCGTCCACAATCCGAAGCTGGCGCACGGTCAGCACGCTCGCATTGGTATTGGCGGGCACTGCGCTCATCTCATGAACCACCACGGTTCGGGTGGGAAGAAAGGCGCGGACAGCGATGTCTACCACTGCCAGCACGGCGGCTGTTGCCACAATAATCTTAGTCTGTGTTGTCATCCGTTCCATCAGTTGAAGTTCCTCTCCAGGCTGGTTTGGCCTGTGTAGCATTATAGCACTTTCTGTCACAGCCCTATCAGAGTAGATGTTGTTTCTGCCTTGGCTCCAGCCCTGCTTGACCTTCAGCTTCACGAAATCGAGGTAGCCTGTTCCGTATCCGCTACGCGTGGAGCGCCTGCTGCGCCGCTGCGACCGCAGTAGCGATATCTATGGTCGAGATATCCTGGTGCGTGACGAAGCGCAGACGCTGCCCTGCCCCTGAGCACAGAACCCCTACTGCCCATAGCCGCTTGCGAGCATCCTCACCACTCAGGCCCGTACCACGGATATTGGCAAAGACAAGGTTGGTCTCCGGCCAGGGATCGAGTGCCACGCCCGGAAGCTCTGAGAGCTCTTGTGCCAGAAGCTGGGCGTTGGCATGGTCGGTTTCAAGCTGGGAGAGGTGGTTCTGGAGTGCATAAAGCCCACCCGCCGCGACGATCCCACTCTGGCGCATGGCTCCCCCCAAGGCATGTTTCCAGCGCCGCGCTACTTCGATCTGCGCTCGCGTCCCCAAAAGCAGCGCCCCCACGGGAGCACCCAGTCCCTTGGTCAGACAGATCGTCACCGTGTCGAAGTCCTGTACCAGTTGCTGAGCCATCGGCCAAGCCCCCTCGATACCTCCCAGCTTCACCGCCGCATTGAACAGCCGCGAGCCGTCTAGGTGAAGCGCCAGAGAGCTCTCGCGACACACGTCGGCGACGTTCTCAATCTCCTCGGGAGTCCAGACCGTGCCGCCACAGTAGTTATGCGTGTTCTCAATACAGACTAGGCGCGTCGGGGGAAAGTAGGGGCCGCTCGGACGGATCGCTGCTCGTACTTGCGCTCCGGAAAACACGCCCCGCTCGCCGCCCACTGAGTCCAGCGAAACCCCTGAGAAAACCGCCGGTGTCCCGCCCTCAAACAGGCGGATATGGCACTGCTCGTGGCAGATCACCGCATCGCCGGGCTGGGTGTGAATCTTCACCGCGATCTGATTACTCATCGTCGCCGACGGCAGAAACAGCGCCGCTTCTTTATTGAGCTTCTCCACGAGAAAATCCTGGAGCGCTTGCACGGTAGGGTCTTCGCCAAAGTGGTCGTCTCCCACTGGAGCACTAGCCATCGCCGCCCGCATTGCCACTGTAGGCCGGGTCTTTGTGTCGGAATAAAGATCAATCATAATCGAGTGTCAATGCTCCCTTTTCGCTTCCTATTTTAGGTCTCTCCTGAAAGCGCAGCCGGGAGTTCTCTGCATAATCTGGGCTCTGCTCTACCCCAATCCAACGTCGCTCCAGTGACTCCGCGACGGCTCCGGTTGTATTCGACCCCGCAAAAGGGTCTAGGACAACATCCCCTTCTGTGGTGAGAAACTGGATAAAGAAGCGCGGAAGCTCAGCGGGAAAGCGGGCAGGATGGACTTTTTGCCCGATGGCTTTGGTGTCTTTCATGTAGTGGCTGTTGCTCTCATTGTTGCCACACTCAATTAAATTTCCAGGAATCGAACCGCCGCGATCTTCCGCAAATGTTTCCTTGACGTTATGACCTGAGGGCCGCTGCGTTTTCTGAAGCCCACGCTTGATTAGTCTTTCCATGTCTTTACTATAGGGCTTTAAGACGTTGCTATTATTCGCTTTAGGAAACGCTTCTTTGGAGAGCCAGTAGATATATTCTACGGAGTCTTTCACTCGAATGCGGCGCACCGTCACCCATTCGGCAGGAGCGGGCATCTTGGCGGGGTTGTACCAAAAGAACTCCTGTGCTAGATGAAAACCCACCGTATCACACAGAGCAATCAGAAGACGAAAGTGGTAGAGCGAGCGTGTCGGCGAGCCCTGTGTCCATGCTCCTCCGACATTTAAGACGAAGCTGCCTTCTGGCTTGAGAATACGCCGAATCTCGTGGGCAAACGGTAAGAACCACTCGACATACTCCGCTTGGCTTGCATTGCCATACTCTTTCTTGAAGTGTAGAGCATACGGCGGCGATGTCATTACCAGATCAATGCTTTCATCGGGCAGGGAGCGCATTACCTCTAGGCTATCCGCACAGAAAAGCTTTCCAAGATGGGTTGTGTAAAGTGGCGTAAAAGTTGTCATGGACGAGGATATTTTTCTGCGATAAGGGTTCCTAAACTGTCGAACCAAATCGTGCTTTCTATCGAATTAGTCTGCGTAAGAGGATGCATGACTGCAAGCTTTTCT
>NZ_CBAYMC010000368.1:0-3252 GCF_964826245.1 Armatimonas sp.
ATTGACATTCCTTTTGAGGTCGAGGGTATTGTTCTCAATTCACTTGAGGTTGAGGGCATCCCTGAGATGACGATTCTGGTTCATGACGACCCCGATGAAACGGGTGGCTACTACATTTTTCAGTGGTGGGAGGGGTCGAACGGCCCCAATGAGCATCATGCATTCGATGCTTGGGTAGAGTCGTTTGAGGCGCTTCAACAGTTTTTCGTCGAGGCTGGCTGGAAGGTGCAGTGGGGGACTGGAGCTACCGCCCGTTAGAGGGGCGGTACTAACGAGCCTTCGGCTACAAAGGCCGTTCCGGCCATACCGAACTCGGAATTTTATGGACGGCACGTCCTTCGTAGCGCGGCGCTCTCCAGTCCCCCCGCTCCAACCGGGGGGACGCAACAGGTAAAATAGCCCTACCATGCCAACCTGCCTGACCGAGAACGGTCTCTACTTCGAGTACACCAAGGCCGCCGATCCGATTGGGTCGGGGACGATCTCCCAGATTCCCTACGCCGACTTTCCCAGTAGCCTCCACGAGAGCGGCCCGACACAGCTCATTCCCCTCGATGTGAGCGCGGCGCTGCGGTGCGACGGCCCCGCGACCAGCCCGGCGCTGTGTGCTAACTTTGTGCATATCCTGCCCGGCGAGAGCCTTACGCTCCGCTTCAACGCGACCTCCCAGCTCTACTACGTCATGCGCGGCAAGGGCAGTACGCGCTTTGACGGCCTGGAAATCCCCTGGAAGACCGGCGACTTTGTGGTGCTACCGACAGGCAAAGAGACCCACCACAGCGCCGAGCAAGACGCCGCGCTCTATCTTGTCCACGACGAGCCCCTGCTGCGCTATCTGGGCGCGACCGCCGACACCCCGCGCTTTGCCCCGACTCTCTTCACCGCCGAGGACTCGCTCGCCGCGCTGGCGCAGGCCAAGAGCGAGGGGGATGCCATCAACCGGAGCCGCATCAGTGTCTTGCTCGCCAATAAAGCCATGGATCAGACCCTCACCATTACCCACACCCTCTGGGCGATGCTGGGCGTGCTTCCCGTCAATGCCATCCAGCTCCCGCACCGCCACGAGTCGGTCGCGCTGGACCTGATCTTGGACTGCGACCCTGGCTGCTACACCCTAGTCGGCACCAAGATCAACGAGAAAGGTGAGATCCTCGACCCCGTACGCGTGGACTGGAAGCCGTTCGCCTCGTTTATCACCCCGCCCGGCTACTGGCACGCTCACTTCAACGAGTCGGGCCGCGAGGCGCATCTTCTTCCCATGCAGGACGCGGGGTTGCAAACGTATCTACGAACGCTAGGCATTAAATTTGTACTGCCCGGTGGGCGGATACCGTCTCTCTAAAACGCGGTAAAATAGGCAATGATTGCACCGATCTTCCTCGCCCCTCTTCTGCTCGCCCCCGCACCGCTACGCTGTGTGATCTTTGGTGGTGGGCCGTCGCCGGAGTACAACCAGGTCGCCATTGAGAGCAATGTGCGCTATGTCTATGGGCTACTTCCCATTCAGGTCAGCTCCACGGTACTCTTCGCCGATGGCCTGACCGATACCCCGACCGTGCAGTTTCTTGCGACCAAGACCGAGGCGCAGAAAGGCATCCGGACGTTGTTTGGCGATGGGCCGCGTCCCGCGAAAGGCGCACCGTTTTTACAGTACCGAACCAGCGATGTGCCCCGTCGCGATGGCTCCACCAACGCGGACACGATCACTGGAGTCTTTGACAAGCTTGCCACCGAAGGCGACAAGACCCCGCTCTTGCTCTACTTCACCGGTCATGGCTCACCGGGGCGGCAGGCGGCGCAGGGCAAGAACCCCTACGACAACAACCGCTACGATCTCTGGGGCAATGGGGCTCTGACGACAACCGCCCTCTCTGAGCATCTCACCAAGCTTCCCAAGAAGCGCCCCGTGACCGTCGTGATGGTGCAGTGCTTCTCGGGAGCCTTTGGGAACCTGCTCTTTACCGGTGGCCAGCCCGACGGTGAGCTGGTAGATCGGCCCTTTTGCGGCTTCTTCGCCACCGTCAAAGAGCGTGAGGCGGCGGGCTGCACCCCAGAGGTCGAGGAGGAAGAGTACCATGACTTCACCAGCTACTTCTTTGCCGCGCTCACGGGAAAAGACCGCCTGGGCCGTAAGTCCGTCCAGCCGGACTACAACAAAGACGGCAAAGTGGGCATGGACGAAGCCTTCGCCTGGACCCAGATCAACGAGGAGTCTATTGATGTCCCCGTGGCCACCAGCGATGTCTTTCTGCGCCGCTTTGTGCCGATTGAGAGCGATGAAGAGATTACGGGAACGTCCTGGAACGACCTGAAAAACGCCGCGTCACCGTCGCAGCGGGCCGCGCTCGAAGGGCTGAGTGAAAAACTTGGCACAACCGCGCAGGGCGAGGATCGGGTCAAAGTCGCCTACGACCAGTTCCGCAAGCTCGTGGCACGGGACCTGCGCCCCAGTAGCTCTACCGGAATTCGGCTCACGCCTGAGGCCCAGAAGAGCTATAATACGGCCCGGCAAGACCTCAACCAGCGCTTCCCTGCACTCGGAAACCGCCGCGCCACCACCGATGAGTGGAAAGAGGCCGTGGTGCAGGCAATGGCCTATCTCGAAGAGCGTCCCACCCAGCTTGCGGAGCTTGCCCAAGTCCGCCAGCAGATCGAGGGAGCCAGCAAGAGCAGCTATGCCAAAGACATCGAAGATGCCCGCTGGTTTCGGTTTATACGAATCGCCAAGTCCGTGGTTCTGGAGCAGCGCCTGCGCAAGTCCGGCGATAAAGCGCGCCTCAAGCAGCTAGAGGCGCTCCGCAAGCTGGAATCTCAGAACCCGTTGCGGTAACGTCCCGCCGGTTAGAGCGGCGGGACTAGAGAGCCTACGGCTACAAAGGGCGTGCCGCCCATAAACCCAAATATTCTGTATGGCCGGAACGGCCTTCGTAGCTTTAGCTCTTTAGTCCCCTCGTTCTGATCGAGGGGACTTCCAATCGGAGTGGAAGATGGTAGAATAGCTCCTTGGTGGGCGCACTGCGTGCAGTGCGCCCTAACTCTGTGTCAGGATATAGATAAATACGATGGAACGAACCTACATCATGGTCAAGCCCGACGGTGTCCAGCGCCGTCTGGTGGGAGAGATCATTGGCCGCTTTGAGAACCGTGGACTGAAGCTTGTCGGGCTCAAGCAGCTCGTCCCCAGCCGCGCCACCGCCGAGGCCCACTACGCCGTTCATGCCGAGCGTCCTTTTTTTGGTTAGCTGGTAGACT
>NZ_CBAYMC010000369.1:0-3199 GCF_964826245.1 Armatimonas sp.
TGAGCCAAGTGACTTGCGATAGGATGAGTTGTCTAAACAATTCCTGGAGCAAATCACTTGACCCTCACTGATTTTATCGCCACTTTGTTCTTTCACATCGACGAAACCATGAAGAACGTACCAAAAGATCCAAGAGCGCAACTCTGGCCTGCTCCATGCGGGGGCACAGGACTTCCTGGGCAAGAGCTGGCTCACGCCCGCAAGCCTGACCCGCGCCGTCGAGAATGCCGTGGAGCGCTTCGCCATGCTCACCGAGCGCAAGCAGTCCGAGGAGTCCCTGCGCAAGAGTGAGCTGAAATTCCGGGCGCTCATCGAGGCCACTCCCGATGCCATTCTGATTGTGGATGAGCAGGGCCGTATTGTCCTAGTCAATGAGCTGACCATAAAGCTCTTTGGCTACGAGCGCACCGAGCTCATGGGCCAGAGCCTCACTCTCTTGCTACCGGAGCGCTTTCACAAAACGCATCATTCGCACTTTCTGGGATTTGTCGAAGCACCACGGAACCGCGCGATGGGGGGCGGACTGGAGCTCTGGGGACGGCACAAGGACGGCGGCGAGTTCCCGATTGAGGTAAGCCTCAGCCCGCTGGAAACAGAGCAAGGGACACTGATCTTCAGCTCCATTCGCGATATCACCGAGCGCAAACGCACCGAGAAGACCACGCAGCTCTCGGAGATTCGCTACCGACGGCTCTTTGAGGCGGCAAAAGACGGGGTTCTGCTTCTCGATCCCGAGACGCGCAAGATCACCGATGCCAACCCGTTTATGACGACGCTTCTGGGCTACCCCCACAGCCAGCTCGTGGGAAAAGAGCTCTTTGAGATCGGTTTACTCAAAGACGAGCTCGCAAGCCAGGAGATGTTCGAGAAGCTCAAGGACAAGCTCCAAGTGCGCTACGAAGACCTGCCGCTGGAGAGCCAAGAAGGCAAGCGCCAGGAGGTCGAAGTGGTCGCCAATCTCTACGATGAGAACGGCCACGCGGTTATTCAGTGCAATATCCGAGATATTACGGAGCGCAAGCGGGCCGAGGAGGAGCTCCATGCCAGTGAGGGAAGGTTTCGGGTTCTCGCCGAGAGTGTGCCACCGTTTATCTGGATCTCCAACACGGAAGGCGTTGTGGAGTATATCAATCCGCAGTGGACAGAGTACACCGGCCTATCGCTTGCACAAACTTCAACACACCAAGACGAGTCGGTGTACCACTCAGACGATAAAGTGAGTATGTACGCGGCGTGGAACAAGGCACTTCAGACAAGCACTCCCTACAGCGTCGAGGTTCGTATCCGCAGCGCCCACGACGGCGGCTTCCGCTGGTTTCTGACACGCGGCATTCCTCAGTACGACAGAGCGGGCACGGTCATTCGCTGGTTTGGCGTGACTACCGACATCGAGGATCAGAAGCAGGCGCAGGCACGCAGTGCGGATCGCAATACCCTGCTCCAGCGCGCCGTGGCCGAGTCGCACCACCGCATCAAGAACAATCTCCAGGTGCTCTCGGCCCTGGTGGAGCTTCAGGTACCGCTTCAGGGAGACACCGTGCCGGTCTCGGAGCTAAAGCGCATTGGGCAGCACATCCGCACCCTCGCCGCCCTCCACGACTTACTGACGATAGACTCCAAGACCGGCGTTGACCTCGATACCGTCTCACTCAGAGCCGCGCTGGAGAAGCTTGCCCCGATCTTGCAGGCGACATCGGGCAAGCGCAAGATTCTGATACAGGCCGACGAGATGGTGATCTCACTTAAGCAAGGCGGTTCGTTCACGCTGCTGGTCAATGAGCTTGTCTCCAATGCGCTCAAGCACGGCAAGGGCGAAGTGCAAGTCACGCTGACTCTTTTGCCAGGAAATACCGCGCAGCTCGAAGTCTGCGACGACGGCCCCGGCTTCCCCCCTGGCTTCGACCCGCAAAAATCCGCCAACACCGGCATCGAGCTTATCGAGAGCATGGGCCGCTGGGACCTGCGCGGCGAGATCCTCTACCAGAACCGCCCCACGGGAGGAGCCTGCGTGATCATCACCTTTCCCCTTGTTGTGGAGCTATAAGAGGAAACGTGATGAGCCCCCCCGTGAAGCTTTTCTTTTTCCAGGCAAGTACCACCTGCCCCCCGCTTTGCCCCCCCCCGCATCGTGCTGGCGGGTTGAAGCGTCATCCCATTGTCGTAGCGCCGCCCTTGCGTCATCCGGGTGAATGTCCGCTGTGTCTTGGTCTGGCTCGTGACCCGTAGCGTGGTTTTCTGATTCGTGGTTCCCATTCGAGAACGCTCGTTGGGTCTCTTCTGCATGGGGGGAGCTGTATTGCGAGGACGCACCGGAACGTCCTACGTACGCACTTCAGCCCGACGGGCATGCTGCGGCGGCGCTTGCTTTTGCTGTGTCTTCTCACGACTACGCGCCTGAGAAGGATCGCAGGATCGGCTTTGATTTTTTCATTTTGGTTCACTCAAGGCTCGTATGTACGAATTTCAACCAGAGTTCCGCCTCACTTTGTAGGGAACCTAGCGACAGTGAAGACATCTAGTGCGGCAAGGAAACAATATGAAAATTACTCGAAACCTTCTCTCTGCGGTGGGTGCCTGCACCCTATTTGGGACGATCACGGTGCCTCTTGCCCACGCCCACCAAATGCGCAACCAAAACCAAGGTGTGATTCGCTGGACAGGCCATGCCGATAAGCTACTTGATGTCTCGTTTCGGCGAAACAGCACGTGGACAACACGGATCAGTGGGCGCAAGGGGAGTGGCGACGCAGTCTTCTCCAGCCCAATCCCCCGCAAAAACGCCACGGTGACCCTCAACCAGACAATGGGACGAGGATCGGTTTGGATTCGACAGCAGCCCCGCGCGAGCAATAACTACACCTGCATCGTGCGCATCTCCGACCGTACCTCAGGGGGAGATAACTACAAGTTCACGCTGCGCTGGGCCAACTAAGAAATATACCACCATGCAAACCTACCAAAACACCCTGGAAGGCGTCTTCCAGAACCCAGTTTCCAGCGAGCTGGAGTGGCACGATATCATCGCGCTGATCGAGCAGCTCGGAACCGTCAAGACAAAAAACAACGGCCAGCTCACATTCACGGTCAATGGCACGCCCCGGATTTTCCATCGCGCCAAAGATAAAGACACCTCAGATCGCCCGCAAGTGAGAGCGCTTCGAGAGTTTCTGGAGAGCGTCGGCATCAACCAAAACAGCCC
>NZ_CBAYMC010000370.1:0-3180 GCF_964826245.1 Armatimonas sp.
GTATTAGATTGTGATACTTGCAATTGTGCCGTAATGCTTTCCACCGGGATTCCGCCTTTGGGGCTTACCGGGGCGCTGGGTGCTTGAGCGGTGCTTTTCGCGCAGCCACTGGCGAGCCCCAGACCCATGAGGGCAAGTGCCCCAAGAATGCTCTCTCTTCTTAACATCATGATTTTCCTTAACACTGTTTAGTTAGACGCAAAAAATTTAGGTCGCCAGAAAACCCCGTAGGCTTGCCTCGGCGACACTCTCGACAAACGCAGCATGGTCCTCGTCGGGGAGCATGGCCAGCCGCCGCGCCAGTGCGAGGGCGGCGGCTCCGTGAATATGAGCCCAGATGGTGTGCGAGACCACGATCTCGGGCTGGTCGGTGCGAAACTGACCGCTCGCCATCGCCTGCATCACCGCACTACGGATAAAGTTAAACGCCTGCATCCCTGACTCGGGCTTGGGGCCAAAAGCTTTCTCAAAATCTTCGTCGCAGAGCTCGAACATCAGCGCGTAGTACTGGGGGTGGTTGCGTGTGAAAGCAAAGTAGCAGCGTGCCCCCTGCCGCAGGCGCTCGACCGGGTCTTCGATCTGAATCTGGTGCATCTGGGTGCAAAGAAGCTCAAAGCCCTCTCCAATCAGCGCGGCTAGTATCTCGTTCTTATCTTTGAAGTAGAGATAGATCGCCGTGGGAGAGTACTCGATGCGCTCCGCGATCTTGCGTAGCGAGACAGCGGCAAAGCCGTGCTCCACGAATAAATCGCGTGCAGCATCCAGGATCGCCCTCTGGAGGTTCTCCCGCTCTCGTTTTCGTCTATCTGTACTTCCCATCACTTAACACCGTTAAGTTTACACTGTAAACTATTTTTCCGCAAGTGGGTTTCCGTCACGGAGTGAAAAATCCGCAAACTCAAAGCCCGGCCCGACGGTGCAGCCCACCAGCGTGTACTCTCCGAGCGAGCGTGCCGCCTGCCAAGCCCCTGCAGGAACCGTGTGTGTTGGTGACTGCCTCTCCCCAACAGGCCCCAGAATCCAGCGCTCGTCATCGCAGAGTAGCTCTAGGGGTGCGCCTTCATAGAAGTGCCAGACTTCGTCGGAGAGCACTTGGTGCCAGCGCGAGTAGGCGCCAGCAGGCAGCAAAAAATAGATGGTGGTGAGCGCTGAGCGAATCGGACGACCATCGCTGGGCGTGACGGTCTTGGCCGAGCGAAAGACCTCGCGAAAAAAACCGCCCTCGGGATGGGGTGTGAGCTGGAGAGTTTCGATCAGCTCCTGGGCACGTGGATGCATCGCTCCCAGTGTAGCTGATTTTGACGATACAATAGCGGCGTTATGCTGGATATCCGACGAATTCGCACCGAAACTGATGCCATTAAGGCCAACCTTGCCAAGCGCGGCGAGGACACAAGCAAGATAGATGCCCTTCTGGCACTCGATATCACGCGCCGCGAAAAACAAAGCGAGTGGGAAGTGCTACGCGCCGAGCAAAACAAGCTTGGGCCACAGATCGCCGCCGCCAAGAAAACCGGTGAGGATGCCGCGCCGATTTTGGCCCGCTCAGGCGAGCTGAAATCCCGCCTCCAGAGCCTCGATGAGGAGCTCAAGTCCCTCGACCCCGAACAAGAAGCACTGCTCTCCAAGCTTCCCAACTTGGTCTTAGATGATGTGCCTGAAGGTGGCGAGGAGTGTAACGCGGAGATTCGCGGGGCAAACAAGCCGCTCCGCGAATTTGACTTCGAGCCCAAGGCGCACTGGGATATTGCTGCAACTCTTGGCCTCTTCGACACAGAGCGTGGGGCAAAACTCAGCGGCAGCGGGTTTGTGCTCTACACCGGAGTCGGGGCGCGGCTCCAGCGTGCGCTGATCAACTACATGCTGGATCTGCACACTCTCGTGCATGACTACACCGAGCTCGGCGTCCCGTACTTGCTCACCCGTGAGTCCGTGACCGCGTCAGGCCATATCGTCAAGTTCGCCCCCGAGATGTACCACGATGCCGAAAGCGATCAGTTCTTTGTACCAACGGCGGAGCCTGCCCTCGTCAATGTCCATAGAGGCGAGCTCCTAGAGCCCGGCGTCTTGCCCATTAAGTACGTCGCGCACACCCCCTGCTGGCGCCGCGAAGCCGGGGCGGCAGGCAAAGACACCCGTGGTCTGCAGCGTGTCCATCAGTTCGATAAAGTAGAAATCTTCCAGTACACCCTCCCCGAAGAGAGTGCCAGCGCACAAAACGAGATGGTGCAGCAAGCCTGCGCCGTGCTCGATGGCCTCGAAATCCCCCACCGCCTGCTGCTGCTCGCCGCTGGCGACACAAGCTTCTCGATGGCCCGCACGATTGACATTGAGGCCTGGGCACCCGGTGTCGGCAAGTGGCTCGAAGTCTCGTCGGCGTCAGATGGCACGGACTTCCAAGCACGCCGCGCCAATATTCGCTTCCGGCGCGAGGCCGGTGCAAAACCCGAGTTTCCGCACCTGCTCAACGCGTCAGGAACCGCGCTCGCTAGAGTCTACGCAGCGCTTCTGGAGACCCACCAAAACGCTGATGGCAGTGTCACGGTTCCGGCGGCGCTTCGTCCGCACTTAGGTGGCTTGGAGAAGCTGGAGCCAAAGTAGGACACGAAGATGAGCACAAACACCGCCCGTAAGTTCACCCTGGAAGAGTACATCGCCATAGAGGAAGCCTCGGAGATTAAGCACGAGTTCCGCGACGGCAAGATTCTAGCGATGGCAGGGGCCGCGCCAGATCATGTCGGAATCGTCTCTGACCTAACCTATCTGATCCGCTCCCAGCTCCGAGGCAACCAATGTCGCGTTTATGCCGCAGACTTACGTGTCCGTGTCACACCGGAGGGGCGCTACTCCTACCCTGATTTAGTCGTGGTCTGCGGCACTCCCGTCTTTGACGATACCAAGCCGCAGGCGTTGATCAACCCAACGCTCATTATCGAGGTACTCTCGGACTCCACAGCGGCCTACGACCGGGGTGATAAGTTTCACGACTACCGGCAAGTCCCCACCCTAACGGACTATGTTCTCGTCGCGCAAGACCGAGCCTACATTGAGCACTACCAGCGCCAAGGGGAGAGTGAGCTATGGCTGTATCAGGCGGCAGAGGGCCTAGACGCGACTTTACTGATCAGCGGCCTCAATCTCTCGCTTCCCCTCGTGGATGTCTACGCCCAAGCAGATGGA
>NZ_CBAYMC010000371.1:0-3179 GCF_964826245.1 Armatimonas sp.
TAATCTCTGTGTCACCCCGCGTGGCGGCCTCGTGCTCTGCGAAGACACCTACGGCGGGGACTGCTACCTGCGTGGCCTCACGGCTAAAGGCGAGATATTCAACTTCGCCCGCAATGTCTACTCTGGCTACGAGCAGAGTGAGTTCGCGGGAGCCTGCTTCGCCCCCGACGGCAAGACGCTCTTTGTGAATCTGCAGCTCCCTGGAGTCACCCTAGCGATCTGGGGACCGTGGGAGAATGGCCCGTTCTAGGTAGTTGGCGCACCTTGAGGCGGGAGCGCGGAAACAAGCACTTTATCTACTCGGTGACCGTCCATATCCATGACCTCAAAGCGAAACTCAGACCAAGTGAAGTGGTCACCAGAGCTAGGAATTCGTCCGAGGTGGGCCATGACAAATCCACCTAGAGTGGCATAGTCTCGGCTATCCTGAGGGAGATCGCGCAGGTCCAGAACATGGACGAACTCGTCTACGGGGAGCATGCCATCAAGGAGCCAAGAGCCATCGTCGCGCTTTACCACCGAGAGATCTTGCTTCTGTGCTCCATCCGTGCCAATCTCTCCCACCAGCGCCTCCAAGAGATCGTGGAGGGTGATTAGTCCGACCGTGTTGCCGTACTCATCCACAACGAGGCCCAGCGAGCGCGACGAGCGACGGAACTCCTCCAGCGCCTCTAAGGCAAGCCGGTGCTCCATAAGAAAGAGTGGCTCTTGCAGAGTGCTTTAAGAGGGGCGATCCCAATAAGATCATCCAGCCCACCCACGCAGACGGGGAACGCCGTGTGGGGCACCGAGGCAATCTTGGCCGCATTGACCTCCCAGGTGTCCTCAATATCCAGATAGGAGATCTCCCTGCGCGGGGTCATCACGCTGGTGATTCGTCGGTCTGCCGCCCGAAAGAGCCGCTCGACAATCTCCTGCTCGCCTTCATCAAAGACCCCTGCCTTGGTGCCTTGCTCAATGAGGCTCTTGATCTCATCCTGAGTGACCGGGGGCTCGTCGGAGGGCCGGATTCCCATAAGGCGAAGCAGGCCTCTTGTGGAGACTGAGAGCAGCCAGACTAGGGGAGTTGCCACTTTGGAGAGGAGCTGCATCGGCTTGGCGACCCGTGCGGAGAGGTTCTCCGCATTGGCCAGCGCGAGGGTCTTGGGAACCAGCTCCCCCAGCACGAGCGAAAAATAGGTAATGAGGATAATCCCCAGAGTAAAGCCAATGGTCTCCGCGAGGGATTTTGCCAGCCCCAGACGAGTAAAAACCTCAGCCAGTGGTTGACCAAGGCTCGTCTCCCCAATCGCACCTGAGAGAACTCCAATCAAGGTAATGCCAATCTGCACCGTGGAGAGAAAACGATCGGGGTGGGCGATAAGTCCAAGGGCAACCTGCGCACGCTCGTCGCCTGCCTCTGCCCGCTGCTGGAGTCGCACACGCCTTGCGGAGATAATCGCAGTCTCGCTCATCGAGAAGATGCTATTGAGAAGAATCAAACCCAGGAGCAGCGCAAGCTGCCCGATACGGTGACTGTCCATTCGATTTTTTGTAGTTCCTTGACTGCATGACAGTATGCCTAAAATTCTCAAAGTTCGTGATGGGGTATACTGCAATTAAATTGCAAAAATAAGAACGAGGAGGTATCATCTTCTCCGTCCATGAAACTCCAAAACCTCCTCCGTGGGAGCGCCGTGGCGCTCTGTCTTGTCCTGACCCTGCCCGCGCTTTCTCAGAGCCCCCGCGAGAGCTACGAGAAACGGGAGTTTACGATCCCCATGCGCGATGGGACGACTCTCTACACGGCGGTCTATCTTCCCAAGAACAAGCCAGGAAAGCACCCGATTCTGCTGGAGCGCACGCCCTATGGCGCGGGGCCGTACGGGCCAGATGCAATGCGATTTCGCTTTGGGGGCTCCAAGAAGCTGATGGAGAGGGGCTACATCTTCGCCTACCAGGATGTCCGCGGGATGGGTAAGTCTCAGGGGCGCTTTGCCAATGTCCGACCCCAGCTTCTGAACACCGCCCGCCCTCATGACATTGACGAGAGCACCGATACCTACGACACGGTTGATTTTCTGGTGAAGAAACTCCCCGAAAGCAACGGGCGGGTGGGGATGTGGGGAATCTCCTACCCCGGTTTCTACGCCGCTATCGGAGCGATCAACACCCACCCCGCGCTTAAAGCCGTCTCCCCCCAAGCCCCGGTGGCGGACTGGTTTATCGGGGATGACTTTCACCATAACGGGGCGCTGATGCTCATGGATGCCGTGCGTTTTGGGCGCTTTGGCCAGACCGTAGGGCGTGCACAGTCCATGGGAGGCTTCTCACCAGACCGCAACGCCGATGCCTACAAGCTCTTTTTAGACCTTGGCCCCCTTCCCAACATCACCAAAAACTACTTTGCGGATACCGATGGAATGTGGAAGTCTCTTATGGAGCACGAAACCTACGATGACTTCTGGCAGGCACGCGCCCTCCCCGATAAGCTCAAGAATGTCTCCTGCGCGGTGCTCACTGTCGGCGGCTGGTACGATGCGGAGGACTGCTGGGGGGCGCTCAATGTCTATGCCGCCACCGAGAAGCAGAACCCGAAGATCACCAACGCGCTCGTGATGGGGCCTTGGTACCACGGGATGTGGGCCGCCCCCGACGGCAGCAAGCTCGGAGATATCTCCTTTGGGCAGAACACATCAGCACACTACCAGGAAAATATCGAGCTTCCGTTCTTTGAGGCGTTTCTCCGTGGCGAGGGCTCGCCCAAAGTCCCTGAGGCGCAGGTCTTCGAGACCGGCACCAACCGCTGGCGGCAGTTCTCCGCCTGGCCTCCCAAAGAGTCCAAGGAGACGAGCCTCTACTTTGCCTCCGGCAAGGCCCTGAGTGTCGCCAAGCCCACCACGGCGAGTCAGGATTCCTACGAGAGCGACCCGGCCAACCCCGTTCCCTACGAAGGCGGGACGATCCGCACACGCACTCTCACCTACCCGGTCGCCGACCAGCGCTTTGTCTCAGAGCGCCCTGATGTGCTCAGCTACCGCTTGCCCGTCCAAGAAAAGCCACTGACCATCGCCGGGGCCATCACCGCAGACCTCACGATCAGCACCACCGGCACCGACTGCGACCTTGTGGTGAAGGTGATTGATGTCTTCCCTCCCGATGCCCCGGGCGGCATGGGCAGCTACCAGCGCTTGGTTCGT
>NZ_CBAYMC010000372.1:0-3148 GCF_964826245.1 Armatimonas sp.
TCCCGTCAGGCAAACGAGCCCCTCACTGTACCGCTCTAGGTCGTCTAAGCGAACGCGCAGCCCCTCCCGGTTTACATCCCGAAGTCCCGCGCAAGAGAGTATCTGGCAGAGCGAGGAGAAACCCGTGGGGCCATCGGCGAGAAGCGTCAAGCGTGCTCCCCCTTCCAATACCACTTCACATCCACCAATGGGCTGGATGCCTGCTTTCTGGCAACGCCGCACCAGCTCGGGGATTCCCGTGATGCTGTTAGTATCCGTCAGGGCAAGGGAAGGCAAGCCCAGCTCAGCGGCACGCAGGACAAGGGCGGAGACGGGAGAGGGGCCACCGCCAAACGAGAACGCCGAGTGGGCATGGAGATGCACTTACCTCTAGTCCTCTTCCTTGGCGAGCATCCAGCTATTCTGGACATGGTGCAGCTCCAGGATTCCTCGTGCCGTCTCGACTTTCCAGACATCACGCTCTGGTTCGCCTTCCAGCGCCCCGATCCACTCCCGGTGGTGGCTATGGACATGCAGTACCTCCCAGCCACTCACCCAGCAGGGAGCACCTTGTGGGTTCGTGACGACAGTAACAGGCTGCCCAAGGATTCGGCTCATCTCTTAGTTGCCTCCCGTACCAGCTCGCGGCGTCGGTCTCGGAGAGCAACGGGGACTTTGCCCAGTGTGGTCAGTGCCTTCGAGCCGTAGCGGGCAACAACGAACCGCTTGGCAGCTTCCAAGCGTCGCTGATTCTCCACCCCGACGCTGTCAAAGAGCGAGAGGGACTCGGCTTGTGGTAGCTCCAGCTCGGCGATGGTGAGACGAAGAGAAACAACGGGGGAGCGGAGCGGCTGGAGCGTGAGCAGGCGGCGAGCGGCACTGACGACCTCGGCGGGTGACTGGATCGGCCACGGGGGACGCCAGGAGTGCTCACTCTTGCCGCGCTCAGTCTCGACAGCAAGCGTCACCACGCGCCCGTAGCGACGGAGCTGGGTCAGCTCTCCTGCCCCTTGCCGTGCCAGCGCGACAATGTGTACGTCGAGGCAGGTGGCATCTTCCAGCGGCTCCAAGTCGAAGCGGCAGGTAAGGTCAATGGTTGGGAGCGGCCAGAGGGGGCGAACGGGATCTCCATCTAGCCCCTGGGCGCGGCGGTAGAGCAGACTGCCGAGCTTGTGGCCGAATTGGTAGCGCAGCGCCGTCTCCCCAGTGTGAGCGACCTCGCCCGTAGTATGTAGACCAAGACGCTCCAGCTTCCCGGTGATGGCAGCGTCCTCTGGCCAGAGGAAGTGTGAAGGGGCAAGGTCAAAAGCAGCCACTCCAGACTCCGCCAGTGTTCGGGCGATGAGTTTCGAGGAGCCTGTAGCGAGAACGGGAGAGAGCTCAGGAAATGCCTCAGCTAGGCGACGGTGAACCAGAGGCTCCTCTCCCCTCTCCAGCACGACATAGGCTGCATCGGGTGCGACCGGCTCCACAGTCGGTGAGAACTCAGCCAGCACATCGTAGAGGCAGTGTGAGAGCGGGCGTGGATCTACCTGCTCCAGTGGGACGACCAAAAGCATCGGGCAGAGACGGCGGGCCCGCAGGACGCTCTGGCCAACGTGTACCCCAGAATGTCGTGCCTGTGGCGAGGCATCTCGGATAACCTTCCCCTCGCTGACTGCAATTGGGACAAGTCCGATTTCCTGAGCAGACACGCGAGCAGATGCCAGAGACAGGAGCCCTGATATGTGGATATAGAGAATCATGGTCAGATATGGAATCATCAAACAATCGTTTGCTTTATACCACACCTCATCATGCTATAGGCAACTTGACTCAAATCCGTGCAATAGACACAATACGACGTTGTCCTCCTCGCTAAGGAAAAGTCGAATTTTCCGATAAGCTCACCACCTCCCTGCATTGACAATTTTTAACCATTCCTAACGAGCAGGAAAACGCCACAGTAGCAACGAATTTGGTATTGCTATGTTTCTACTGCGGCAGCAACTTGTTAACGATTTCGGTGAATACATTCACAGTTTTCTAAATATCAAACAATCTCAAATCTCGAGATACGTTGAGAACGAACTGGGGCAAGGAGCGCTCTGGCCAGAGCCTCTTGTTCAGCTCATTGATGAGTTAGTGGAGATAGGCAGACTGGATGCACGCTGTAGCGGAATTTTTCGCCGTAGCAAGTCCGAAGCCGCCCACGGCACCTACCGCACCCGCGACTGCATCCTGGAAATCTACGACCAGATGGCCGCCGGGCACTTCGTCTCCCCACTCGACCCGCCCCCCGCGCACGGCTCTCGCTCGTCCCTCGCTGCGAAGGGGGGCGGTAGTGACGATGCCAGCGCCACGCCAAACCCTCTTCCCAACGAGGAACGAGTGCAAGGGGAAGAGGGTCGCCGTCTCAGCGGCGGGGAGATGGCCAATCAGGAGAAGGCAAGCGCCGAGACTCCCCCCGCACCTGACCTGGGTGCCTCCGACGACGACAGCCCGCTCACCCTCGCGCTTCCCGTGGGGCGCGTGCAGTACCGCGTCGTGCTGGAGGCGACCGGGGAGATCAAAAACTTCGTCTCGCCCCCGGCGCAGGTGGAGGAATAACACGTGAGCGATGCACTGACCGACGAAACCATGCTGGCGGCGCTTCTAGGCGAGCTACGGAACCTGATCGTCTCGGCACGCCAGAGTGCCCTGCGTGCTGTGGATGTTATCCAGGTACAGACCTGCTGGGAGATCGGGCGGCACATCGTCGAGTTCGAGCAAGGCGGCGCGGCGCGAGCCGCCTACGGCAAGCGCCTCCTCCCCCAGCTCGCCGAGGCACTCACCGCCGAGTTTGGCAGTGGCTTCGATGAGCGCAACCTGCGCCACATGCGTGCCTTCTACAGCGCTTTCCCGATTCGGAACGCACTGCGTACCGAATTGAGCTGGACGCACTACCGCACTCTCTCCCGGATCGAGAGCGAAGCCGCGCGGCTCTGGTACATGAACGAAGCCGCCGACCAGAACTGGAACACCCGTGACCTAGATCGACAGATCGGGCGGCTCTACTACGAGCGCCTCCTCGCCAGCCAAGATCGCGCCGCCATAGAGCAGGAAGCACAAGAGAAAACCGAGCGCACGCTGCGCGAGTTTGTCCGAGACCCTGTCCTGCTGGAGTTCCTCGGGCTACCTGGTGCGGGTC
>NZ_CBAYMC010000373.1:0-3146 GCF_964826245.1 Armatimonas sp.
TACACAGGAAAAGACGGTGGACGCGAGATGCACGGCTACCGGGTGACGATCCTAGGCGGCGACAAGCGCTACTCCCTCCGTGCCCAGTGCGCCGAGACTGACTGGAACACTCTCAAGCCGGTCTATGAGAAGATCATCCAGAGTATAGGGCCGGGGCCACAGAACTGAAGATGTCCACGCCTGACCCCAACCAAACGTTAGCCGAAGCACTCCTCGCCAATGCCATCGCATATCAGGTGGACAATCTCACGCTCGACCCAGAGCCAGCGTATCTCGCGGTACGCTTTTGGCGTGAGGGACGGGCACTGATCCTAACTAAGCAGGCTGCCAGTTTGGAGAGCGTGCCTGATGAAGTCGCACTGGCAGTTCCATCCTTGATCTGGCCTAGCCTGAGTAATCTGCTCAAGTCTATGGCAGGGATCACTCTCGGAATCCGAGGGGCAGAGCTTCGGGGGAGAATTCGGACGAGCTATAACGGGGAGACCTGGGACTTTCTCACCCAGTTTTCTCCCACACAGGATGGTGCTGATGAGCGTGCGACTCTAACCTTGAAGCGTGTTGATGTAAATTAGGACAGTCTGCATTTATTGTGGTAGAATGACGGCCATGAGTACCAGCATGGCCGTCGAGCAGGCCACCCAGTCGCGCGGCAAGCGCCTGCTCTGCGAAGTGCGGCGTCAAGAGAAAAAAGGCAGCGCCACCGAGATTTTCTATAGCAAGCTCATGGCGCTCTCCACGCGCGATGAGAAGCTCAAGATCGAGCTTTTTCGCTTTGTGGACGCGCTTCCCGCTCTGAAATCTCCCGAGTCCGTGGCACGTCACTTGATGGAGTATCTGGTGCGGCCCGATGTTTCTCTGCCTCCGGGCGGTGCGCAGCTTCTCACGGCACTCTCCAGCACCAGCCCCTCGCGCTCGCTCTTGCACTTCGCATCGCACACCGGGGCCAAGATGATGGCCGGGCGCTTTATCGCGGGGCGCAACGGGATTGAGGCCGTCAAAGAGATCGAGCGCCTGCGCCGCGTCCCGATGACCTTCACGATGGACCTGCTGGGCGAGGCTGTGATCAGTGAGGTCGAGGCACTGGCGTACCAGAAGAAGTATCTGGATCTGATTGAAGACCTTGCGCGGCTCTCCAAAGACTGGCCCAGTATAGACCAGCTGGAAAAAGCCAGCTACGGCCAGCTTCCCAAGGTCAATGTCTCGGTCAAGCTCAGCTCGCTCTACTCCCGCTTTGACCCGATGGCTGCCGATGCCACCGTGAAAGCCGTGAAGGAGCGCCTCTACCCGATTCTCTCCGCCGCCAAGAAGCACGGGCTTTTTGTCAACTTCGACATGGAGCAACACGACTTTTGCACGGTCACCAACCGTATCTTCCGCGAGATCTTCACCGAGCCCGAGTTTGCCAACTGGGCCGATGTGGGGATCGTCGTGCAGGCGTATCTGAAGCGTGCCGAGAACGACTTGGTGGAGCTGCGCGACTGGGTGGTTGCCCGCGGCGTCCCGGTGCACGTGCGGCTCGTGAAGGGCGCGTACTGGGACTTTGAGACCATTATCGCCGCCCAGCGCCACCATCCGGTTCCCGTCTGGGAGAAGAAGCCCCTCACCGATGCCTGCTTCGAGCGCTGCACGGAGTTCTTGCTGGACAACTGGCAACATCTCCGGCCCGCGATCGCCAGTCATAATGTCCGGTCATCATCGAAAGCCCAGGCGCTCGCCGAGGCAAAGGGTGTCCCGCCACGCACGGTCGAGTACCAGGTGCTCTTTGGCATGGGCGAGCCCATTGGCCGCGCCCTTGCCGCGCAAGGCGAGCGTGTCCGCACCTATGTTCCGTTTGGCGAGCTGCTTCCGGGCATGGCCTATCTCGTCCGGCGGCTTTTAGAGAACTCATCCAACGATAGTTTCATACGCAAGTCCGGCGATGCCAACGCCGACGATGCGCTGTTGGCCTCCCCCCTAACCCCCGCAGAGCGGGGGGACAATAAGGAACTTTCCGCGAATCCCCCCCGCCGGGCGGGGGATGGGGGGGAGGCATTCACAAATAACCCCGAGGTGGATTTTGCGATCCCCGAGAACCAGAAAAAGATGCAAGAAGCACTAGATAAGATCAAGGCCGACCTCGGCTTTTCCGTTCCCATCGTCATCAATGGCAAGCGAGAGACAGGCACCATCGTCGAGCGCCTGGACCCGTCGGAGACGGCGGTGGTGGCGTCCAAGGCCCACTTTGCCAGTGTTGCCCAGGCCGAGCAGGCGCTCGCCGCGGCGAGCGCGGCGTTCCCGAGCTGGCGCGATGTGTCGGTGAAAGAGCGTGCCGAGCTGCTGCGGCGCACCGCCGAGCAGTTTGAGAAGCGCCGCTTTGAGATCTCGGCGTGGATGGTGCGCGAGGTCGGAAAGCCCTGGCGTGAGGCCGATGCGGATGTGGCCGAGGCGATTGACTTCTGCAACTTCTACGCTGCCGAGATGGAGCGCCTCTCGGAGCCGCGCAAGCGCAACCTGCCGGGCGAGTGGAACGAGTATTTTTATGACGCCCGTGGCCCCGCGGTGATTATCGCGCCGTGGAACTTCCCGCTGGCGATTCTTTGCGGTATGGCCGTGGCCGCGATTGTCGCGGGAAACCCGGTGATCCTCAAGCCCAGTGAGCAGGCTTGCCGCGTCGGTTATTTCTTGCAAGAAGCACTGGAAGCGGCGGGCTGTCCGGTGGGCGTGAGCAACTTCCTGCCCGGCGATGGCGAGCAGATCGGCCCGACTCTGGTGAACGATCCGCGTGTCGCGGTGATCGCCTTCACGGGAAGCAAGGCGGTGGGCCTCAGCATTATCCGCTCCGCCTCCGAGGTGCGCCCGGGCCAGCGTGAGATCAAGCGGGTGATCGCCGAATTAGGCGGCAAGAACGCCATTATCGTGGACGAAGACGCGGACCTCGATGAGGCTGTGGCCGGTGCGCTGGCATCGGTGGCGGGCTTTGCGGGCCAGAAGTGCTCAGCGTGCTCAAGAATCATCGTGATCGGAGATGCCTACGAGTCGTTCTGCCACCGACTGGGCGAGGCGATGGCGAGCCTGATCGTCGGAAATGCCGCCGACCCGGCGACCAATGTCCCGCCGGTCGTGGATGCGGACTCCCAGGCCCGGATCGAGCGCTACATCGAGATCGG
>NZ_CBAYMC010000374.1:0-3118 GCF_964826245.1 Armatimonas sp.
GGCACGGCATCACAGCCCACCACGCAGCCTACCAGTCCCAGCACCAGAGCCCATCCCCACACTCGTGTCATGTCTCAGTCTACGACAGAAGCGCCAGGAATGTTCCCAAAACCCGCTCAATCCCCAGGTTCCGGCTTTCCCTGCTCCGCCCGGCGCAGCTTCGCGGCCTCATCACGCACTTCTTGGGTCTCCTTCGCTCCTGGAATCGGAATTGCCTCTAGCGCACGGCGAGCCTCGGTAAGCCGCCCGAGATGCCGGAGTGCCTGAATCTCGTAGACCCACGCTGACAGTTCATACCCAAAGCGCTGGAGCACGGGCTCCTCGTTATTGGCATAGTACTTCAGGCTCTGCCGTGCAAGGCTGAGTAAGTCCGTCCAGCGCTCTTCCTGCTCGGCAACCCACTGCTGATAGAAAACTCGATCTTCCTCGAAACGAGCCTTATAACCGCCTGCCAGATCCAGTACCTTGAGCGCATCGGCGTAGTCAGGCAAGAGCAGTGTTTTCGGACGGGCAATTGTCACGGGGAAGTGTGCCCAGCGCGTGTGATAAATCGTCTTGTCCTTGCTATCTTGCTCGTTAAAGTGAATCGTGATGTCAAAGGTCTGTGGCTTCCACGGCCCCATAAGCGGCTTCTTGAGGATAAAACAGGCTCCCTGAACCACTTCGCCCGATATGGTTAGGCCTCGATCTTTGCCGTTACTGACTTCCATGTACGGCTCCATCGCACTGGTTGCGTGAATGTAGGGAGACTCACGACTGCTCGTATGGCCCATCGAGAGATTGCTCTCCTCTGTGTGGCGCTTTTTCTCCCGCGAGCCATCCGTGAAGAGCACAAAGACATCCCCTCGCGCGTTCACCTGCACATCGCGTAGGGCAATCGTCCGGCTCGCAAATGTCTTTGTGGCAAGCGGCTTTACGAAGCGCTTCCCTGCCGCCTCCCCAAAACGATCCCACTCGTAGATTTTCGCACCGGGAAAACGTGTGTCAAATGTCGCAGAGGGAAAGGGGCGGTGCCAGTCATAGTCCAAGCGTGTCTGCGTCTCCCAGGCTCCGTTGGTGAGTGCCTGAATCTCCACTCGATCCACACATCGTCGCTCCAGATCTACCCACACAATAAAGCGACGTTTCTCCCTTCCTGAAGAAAGAGGGCTAGGAATACTCGATTCCTCCACGAAGCGACGGAACCGTCGGCCATCGCGCAGTACTTCCCCTTCATCTACCACACCCGGCGGGCGACGGATCAGGCGACGACCTGCCTCCTGTGCCTTTTGTGCACTTTCCCGGCTATTCGCAAGCTGCGTGCTGGTGTAGCTATCTTTCTGCCAGGTGACCAGCTTCATCCCCGGTCGGTAGTACCAGCGATAGCCTCCCTCCACGATCTGTAGCGCTCTCTCCCCAAAGTACACGTCATCGCGAATCTTGCCCTTTTCGTACCATAGCTCTTGGAAGAGCTGTGGCTTTCCCTGAATCAGAGCATACATCCGCGTATGCAGACTATCCGCACTCAAGGTTTTCTCGGCATCACGAAGCACTCCCGCCAGAGCCATACGAGGGGCAAAGACAAATCCTATCAGTGCTCCGGCGACAACCAGTCCCCCCACGGTTAGTCCCAGCGCAAGAGCACGGCGTGGACGGTGTTTCTGTGCCAGCCGTGCAATTTGTGACTCTAGCGTCGCGCTAGGAGCAGGTGCAACTTTCAGCATAGGTAGTTTCTCCTGAAAAGGTGTTTCATCATCGAGGTTCATTTAGAGTTCCTCCGAACAAAAGTAGGCTTTCCCGTGCTCACGAGCGCTCTGTCGGGCACGGTAGAGAAGCTGGGAGATCGCCGTTTCTGACTTTCCCAGCGCGAGTGCAATCTCCGCAAGGCTAAGCTGCTCGACATACTTGAGCAAGAGCGCCTCTTTCTGAAGCTCAGGAAGCGCCTCCAGCACGCACCGGAGCGCCCGCGCTGTCTCCGCCCTCTCCACACTTGCCTCAGGGCCACCGGGTGCGAGCAGCGACTCGGGGAGCGGGAGGGTTTCACGGTTTTTAGGGCGGCGCAGGTGATCCGCGACTTTGTGACGTGCAATCCCAAAGAGCCAGGCCCGTGCGGGATCGTGCTCTGAGCCCTGGGGAGCGGGTGCCGGACAGCGAGAGAGCGCCCGAAACGCCGCCCCAAAGACCTCCGCCGTGATGTCTTCTGCAGCATCCGCTCCCACACGTGTCGCCACATAGGAGAGCACCGCACTCAGATAGCGGGCTCGAAGCACATCTGCCGTCGTCTGCGGCTTGCGGAAAAGCATCACAGCCCTCTCATCGGAAGAAGCGGGCGAAATCTAACGCTTGACCCGCCCACTGAAAGTGAGCGTCTCTAGGCGTTCCGCCAAAAAGTCGCTCCGCGACTAAATTCGGTTAATCGCGGAGCGATTTCTTAGCTGAGGCACGAAGCTCTTAGACGCCGATTTCAATCGGCGGTCAGAGTTTATGCTTGCCAGGTCCAATTTTGCGAGGGGCTTTATCGCCGGGCAGGGTGACTTCAGCGGTGACATTGCCAGGAAGTTCAACTTCAAAGACGAAGCCACCGCGCCGGGTATCGAAGGCAAGCTTGAGCGGGCCTCGGATGGTAGGAACCGTGAGTTTGGCCCACTCCAGGCCGCCTGTCTGGGGAGCGAGGGCGATCTTTCCATAACCAGGCTCTAGCGCTTCTAGGCCAAAGAGCCCACGAGGGATCAGATTGGCGGGCGCAGAACCCCAGGCGTGGCTGAAGGTAAGATTCGGCTTGAACTTGGCGTCCCATGCCTCGGCAGTCATGGTGGCCCCCATCTCTAACATATGCCGCCACGAGCGCTCACCCGGAGCGAGCATGAGCTTGACGGCGGTCTCTGCCTCGCCCTCGGCAAAGAGCGCTTCTAAAAGATACTGCGCGGCGTAGACACTGCACGCCATGCCCTTGGACTTGAGCAAGGCCACGACGGTAGCTCGGTTGGCATCGGGCACGAGCCCAAAGGCAAGCGGAAAGAGATTGGCATGGAGCGAGGCATGGTCGCTGCCCTCACCGTCTCGAAAAACACCGCGTGCGGGATCGAGAAAAGTTGCCAAATATGCCTTGCGTACGCGCTGGGCTTCCTGCTCGTAGTCT
>NZ_CBAYMC010000375.1:0-3113 GCF_964826245.1 Armatimonas sp.
CCGAAAGAGGGGAAGCAGTACCGCGCTGCAACTCTCCAGTGCATTGTCTATCAATCCTTATTATTTTGTTCACGTCTCGAAGACGCCGGTCTTGCCGAACATGGAGTCTAAATCGTCGCGGGAGATCATGATGTCGCGGGGCTTGGCTCCATCGAGTGCGCCGACAATACCGCGCTGCTCCATTAAGTCTACAAGGCGAGCGGCGCGGGTATAGCCGATCTTGAAGCGGCGCTGGAGCATGGAGGTGCTGGCGCTGCCGCCGCTGACGACCAGGCGCACGGCACTCTCGAAGAGATCGTCGTCGCTCTCTAGCTCCCCGGAATCGTCTTCGCCGGTTGCCATGGACAGGGTGGAGGGAAGCACGTCGAAGTTTGGGGTGCCCTGCGCCTTGAGATAGTGCACCAGCGTCTCAGTGTCCTGCTCGCTGACATAGCAGCCCTGGATACGCGAGGGCTTGCCCGCATCAATGGGCATGAAGAGCATGTCGCCACGCCCAATTAATCTATCCGCGCCCGTCTGGTCGAGAATTGTGCGAGAGTCCACGGCGGAGTTCATGGCAAAAGCAATTCGGCTGGAGATATTGGCCTTGATCGTCCCCGTGATGACATTCACCGACGGTCGCTGCGTGGCGATGACGAGGTGAATCCCCGTGGCGCGGGCGAGCTGCGCGATCCGGCTGATGCTCGTCTCGATCTCGGGGCCGCTGGTCATCATCAGGTCCGCCAGCTCATCAACGATAATCACCCAGTAGGGGATTCTTTCCTCTTCCGTTACCTTAGCGTTGTAGCCCTCCAAGTTACGGGTTCCGAGCTTGGCGAACTTGTCGTAGCGGGTCTCCATCTCACGCAGGGCTTGCTTAAATAGCGACGGCGCTTGCTTGACATTGGTAATCACGGGAGAGGCGAGATGCGGGATGCCTTCGTAGAGTGAGAGCTCGACCTTCTTGGGGTCAATCATCAGAAGCTTTAGCTCGCGCGGGGAGTTGCGGTACAGAAGCGAGGTGATCAGCGCGTTCAGCCCGACGGATTTCCCCGAGCCTGTGGAGCCCGCAATCAGCAAGTGCGGCATCTTGGCAAGGTCGGCTACTTTGACGGCTCCGGTGACATCGCGGCCCAGCACGAACGTGAGCTTGCCCGGTGCATTCTGAAACTCGGGGGCTTCTAGGCACTCACGGATACTCACGGCGCGGGGCTTCTCGTTGGGAACTTCAAGACCGATTGCGGACTTTCCCGGAATGGGCGCTTCGACACGGACATCAATGGCGGCGAGTGCCATGGCGATATTGTCGGCGAGGGAGACAATCTTACTGACCTTAATGCCTCGCTCCAGCGCGATTTCGTAGCGGGTGATGGTCGGACCGTATGCGACATCAGCCACATCGGCCCCGATCCCGAAGTCTTCGAGGGTTTGGAGGATGATCTGGCGGCGCTCCTCACTCTCTCCATCCGCGATATTGGCAGGAGCCGGGGGGGAGGGCGCAAGAATCCCGGTGCTGGGCAAGACAAAGGGAGCCACCCCCCCGGCCCCCATCGGACGGGGGAGAGAGGGTTTTGGCAAGACCGGCGCGGTCTCGTCGTCTTTTTCCTCTGCCTCCACAAGTGGGGAAGCTAGTGTGGGGGTCAGGGGCTTTTCTTTACGGAACGAGAATAAGGTCGGTTGCTGGCCACGGGCAGGTGCAGTAGGCTCCTCTATATCCACATCGAGCTCATCGTCGAGGGGCTCCGGGGTGCTGCGCTTGTAGACACTCGGGGGCGGCTGAACCAGCGGCTTGCGCTCGCCGGGCACGGGCTTCTTGCGGACTTTTTCCACCGCCTCTTTGGCCTGTGCCGTTGCGGCTTGCCTACCCTTACCTGTCCACTCTCCCACAAAGCGCTCCAGTGGCCCCAGTAGTGAGGGTAGTGGGACATCCACCAGAAAGAGAATCCCAATCCCGGTCAGCGCCAAAAAGAAGACATGGGCTCCAAAGACACCTACTAGCATTCGCAGGAGCCACGAGATTCCCGCGCCAATGTAGCCACCGCCATTGACGAGGTTATCCGCGACGAAGTGGTAGTCAATCTTCATCCCGCTCACGCGGCCTAGGTGCCACCAGGCAATAAAGATGAGATAGAGGGCACCGAGTGCGCCCATGTTGTCGTAGGAGCGGCTCTTGCCAATCGCGAGCATGCCCCCCAGCGCCAGCAAAACAAACGGAAAGACCCACGCCCCAACTCCCGCCAGGAGATAGAAACCATGTACCACGGTGCGTCCCAGGAAGTTGTCTCCTGAGTTGCTCCCCGCTCCAAAAAGTGTGGCGAGCAGGATCAGCCCGAAGGCGCAGAGAGCAATCCCCCAGGTATCGTAGGCAAACCGGGTGTTGGTTCGGGTCTGGCGTGGCGCGGCGCTACGCGGCGGCCTCGGCTTGCGGGGGGTGGTCTGTGTAGCCATTTCTGACCGCCATTTTACCAGGTTTAGTACCCTCCTCCCTTCGCTTCGCTCTTCCCTCCTCCCAAGCCTGGGAGGAGGGATAGGCTGGAGGGGAGCGAATCTCCCCAAACTCCCCTTCCTCCCACCCGACGGCACCCAAGGGGTACCCGGTTATTGGGAGGAAGGGGCTGGGGGTAGGAGGGCTGGAAACCCGGAGGCGGTGACGAGGCGGGGGTAGGCCCACTCTAAAAGGAGCTTGAGGTTCTCGATATCGGCGCGGTTGTAGGCCAGCAGGCGCTCCAGTGCTGCTTCATCCCGCCGTCGCTCCCAGAGTGCCCAGAGATAGACCGCGTCCATCCCGCTCATTCCCTCGATATCATCCACGCGCCGGATTCCCAGGCGCTGCTCAATGGCTTTTAGGCCTCCTGCTTGCCCCAAGCGGCGCAGGGTAGGGCAGAGGTCAATATGAAGCTGATCGAGGGCGAGCTCGGGGAAGCGGCGACGCAAAAACGGCAGGTCAAAGCCCGTTCCAAAAAATGTCACCAGGAGCTTATAGTCCTTAATGTCAGTGGCGAAATCCTCTAAATTTTGTCCCTTGACATAGAGCCGCGTCTCAAAGCCATCAAAGAGTCCGATCACGGTTACGGAGTCCGCATCATAGCCACCATCAGTCTCGATATCCACGTAAGCGACACTCTCTCCGAAAA
>NZ_CBAYMC010000376.1:0-3112 GCF_964826245.1 Armatimonas sp.
AGGCGGGGCTGGAGATTTTCCTGGCGCACCCCTCGGGCACGGGGCTCGGTTCGGCGGGCTATGCGGCCTCACGCTCCGGGGCGGCCTCTACCATTGTCGCCGATGGTAACTACATCGCGTATCTGGCGGAGCTGGGAATCCCTGGCGCACTGGGCCTGATCGCAATGCTCCTGGGCCTCTTCTGGGTGCTGGGCCGCTGGCAGCGCACCACCGATGATCCGGCGCTCAAGGCGCTTGGCATGGCACTGATTGCCTACCTCGCAGGCGAGTGTGTCCATGCAGTGAGCGCCAATGTCTTTGAGTACTACTACACCTGGCCGGTTTTCTGGATGCTCGTGGGGGTGTATGTGTGCCGGTGTGAGGCGGGGCGGCCCTCCTCCCCCAGCCTCTCCTCCCAACCCTGCGGAGGTGGGTTGGGGGAGGGGAGCACGAAAAATCCCCCTCCTTCTGCCTCTCCTCCCAGGATTGGGAGGAGGGGGCCAGGGGGAGGAGGGTAGATGCGCGTCCTTTTTGTCTCCTGCGACCCGCTTGAGGGAGCCGTCACCCGCTACCGCTGCACACACCTCGCCGAAGCGCTGAAGTCTGCGGGCCACACCGCCGATGTCGCCACGATCTACGATCCTATGATTCGCCTGGAGCACGATATCGTCGTCCTGCACCGTATCTGCGCCAACAAAGAAGGCCAGGCGCTTGCGGATGCCGTCCGCAAGTCCGGCGCAACCCTAATCTACGGTGCAGATGATCTTGTGTTTGAAGAAGGATTACAATTAGCGATGCTACGTCAAGCGGATGGCGTGTTGGTTTCCACAGAGGCATTGGCTAAGTTTGCGACGGAGGTAGGGGCACGGTCGGTTGAAGTAGTTCGTAACTGGAACACCTCACTAGAACTCTGTTATGCTTCTATGCGTTCAAAACTGGCACCCGTTGAGATTTTGTTCTCTGCGGGAACACGTACCCATGATCGTAATCTGGACCTTATTTTGCCTGTAATTAGGAAAGTTCTAAATTCACGACCTCATGCGAAACTCATTCTCCTCGGCAAGATTCGCTATGACTGGCGCTTTTGGGGGGTAAAGCACTTTGTAATGTTGCCTGGTGGTTGGGATAATTACCACTTTTTTACACATCAATGTGATATTGCCATTGCTCCTTTAGAGAAGACTCGTTTTAATAGTTGTAAAAGTGAGTTGAAGTGGTTGGAGGCTGGTTGTCATCTTAATCCCTGTCTTGCAAGTCATTGGGGAGGATTTGCTGAGGTTGTTCGTGATGGAGAAGATGGATTTCTTGCCGATAGCATGGAGGAATGGGAGGAGAAATTAAGTCGACTCATCGATGATATTGACCTTCGCCAATACATAGGGAAACTTGCCGATAAACGTGTTCATGATCAGGCAGAAAGTGAAGCGGCCAAGTGCGTGGTTGTATTTTTCAAGTGGATTTCAAACCAGAGTGTAGGCATGGAAGTTGTTAATAATGTCAAAGGCTATCGAAAAGGAAAGCTTAAGAAAATCCTACGGAGGCTGATTTGGTAATGCTCTCCATTGTGATTGTCACTTATCGCTGCAAGGACGACGTGCTCAAGTGCCTCGACACGCTCCCCACTGAAGCCCAGGTTATCGTCGCGGATAATGCCAGCGGCGATGGAACTGTGGAGGCAGTTCGCCAACAGTTCCCCACCGTCTGCGTGCTGGCGCTTGACGAAAACGTTGGGTTTGCGCGGGCCAATAATCTCGCCGCTAAGCACGCGACGGGAGAGTTTTTACTCCTCCTCAACCCAGACACGATCATCTCTGAGCCCGGCATTCTGGAGCGTTGCGTGGCGTATCTTTCGGCACAGCCTAGCGAAGTTTGCGGAATGACCTGCCGCGTCGAATCGCCGGATGGCTCGCTCCAGTGGGAGTGTGCTCGCAAATTCCCGACCGTGGAGTCTGAGTGCGCCAAAGCCTTCTTCCCCTACAAGCGCTGGGACGCGATCAAGAACTTCAATGAAACCAAAGAGCAAGTCGTCCCCTGCGTACTAGGGGCGTTTATTCTCTTACGTCGCGCCAACTGGGAGCTCATCAGCGGCTTCGATGAGCGCTTCTTCCTGATGTACGAGGACGTTGATCTGTGCCGCCGCCTCTCTGAGCGAGGCTGGTTTCTTCGCTACTGGCCGGAGGCGCGGATTGTCCACACCGGCGGGCAGTCGTGGAAGACGGAGAAGCCGCGCACCTACGCCAACACGCATCTCTCGTCGCTGCAGTACATCCAGAAGTACTGGCCCGGCTCCGAGCGCGGCGTGAAGTTCGTCTTTCGGCTCGCGCTGGCGCTGAAGAAGCTCGCGACGCGTGGGGATGCCAGTAAGCAAGCCATGATCGCCGCCGCCCAAGAGGCCCTGCGGTGAAGCTAAGCTTCTTGCCATCTCCCCGCCCTGCGTTCGTCCCTCACTCCAGGCGACCCTCTTCCCCAGCCGTTCGTTCCTCACTGGGAAGAGGGTATGATGAACGAGTGGGAGATGGCATCACCCTCTTCCTCGCGAAGAATGAGCGGAATCAGGAAGAGGGTCGCCCGAGGGACGAGGGCGGGGAGATGGTTCCATGAAACTCCTCTACGTCTCGACCCTGGATCACATCGTCCGCGTCATGCTGCCGCACCTCGACGGCGCAAAGGCGGCGGGCTACGAGACCCATGTCGCCTGCCAGTTCACACGCTTCAAGGACGATGTCGCGGCCCATGCGGACGGTCTGCACCACGTCCCGATCCAGCGCAACCCACTCGATCCGAGGAACATGCTGGCGCTCGTCCAGCTCGTCAAGCTTATCCGCAAGCTCCAGCCCGATATCGTCCACTGCCACAACCCTAGCGGCGGGTTTTATGGTCGCCTCGCCGCCACTTTGGCCAAACACTGGCACCCCCGAACTCGGGGGCGGGGGGGGCTGAAGCGCGTCTACACCGCGCATGGCTTTCATTTTCATCCGCTCGGAGGCAAGCTCAGCAATGCGCTCTATCGCGCCATCGAGAGCTTTGCCGGGCGCTTCCTCTCCGATGCGGTGCTCACGATCAACCAGTGGGACTTTGAAGAAGCCAAGAAGCTCATGCCCCCCGAGCGCGTCTACTTCACCCACGGCGTCGG
>NZ_CBAYMC010000377.1:0-3109 GCF_964826245.1 Armatimonas sp.
TCGGCACCAGCGCCACGAGCCATGCCGCCAGCTCCCCCACCTGCCGCCCGTAGAGTGCCCGTGCCGCCCGGAACGTAAACCAGACTGTCGCCGCGCCAGTGAGTGCCGAGAAAATCCGCACCGCCAGCGCCCCCCCCAGCTTCCAAAACAGCGCTCCGACTATATGATAAAACGCCGGGTGCACCGAGACGGCGTAGTCGGAGTTGTAAGTCGGCAGGCAAAAGTGCTCCGCCCACCAGCGCGTCGTGAGAACGTGGCTCACTTCATCGGGGTGCCAGTTGCCATAGGGATCGCTCAGGCCGCTCACCACGGGGACGTTAAAGACCCACGCCAGTCCCAGTAATAGCGCCGCAAGTGTTGGCCACCAACCTCTCTGTCTCAAGCCGTGCCTCCGCCATGGCGCTCTTGTTCGTTGGCGAGCCGCCAGTGGCGCCGCAGGTAGTGCCAGCGGCGCAAGAATTTCTGCTCGGTCTGGAAAATAGTCCCCACGAGCTTAGACTTACGGGGCCGCGCCACGGTCGCACTTCCCGTCACGGCTTTCTCGGGCATCCACGCCGTAAAGAGACTCTCCACCGAGATGCTTGCCTGGTGCTGCTCCAGCGCCGCAAGAGCCGCTTCACTTGCGGCCTGGCGCTTGCTAGGCTCGCTTAGCCAGCTTGCCAGTGCCTCGCTCCATTCTGCGTCGGTGCCACAGAGCAGAGCGCCCTCGGTTTCGAGCAGCGCCGCCGAGCGAGCCGCGATAGTCGGCACCCCCACAGCGGCGGCTTCGAGGAACTTGATCTCGCTCTTGGCGTGGTTAAAGATCTGCGTCAGGTCCAGCGGCGCAAGGTTAATGTCCACCTGTGCAATCAGCCCCGGCAGCTCGCGCCACGGCACATACGGGTGCCGACGAACGCGTCCGTTTTGTTCAAAGCGCCGAAGCGGGCCCGGCAGCGCCACCGTTCCGACCACCAGAAGTCGTGCGTGGGAAAAACGCTCCAGCGTCGCGGCCAGCGGCAGCGCAATATCGGCGAGATCGGCATCGTGGGTCGGGGAGCCGGAGAGATAGCCCAGCGTGACTCTGTCGTCCTGGCGCTGTTTACCAAACGCCTCGCGGCGCTCACGCGCCGCTTGGGAGAGCGACAGAAGCTCCGTGCCCAAGAAGTTTCGGATCACACCCTCCTCCCCAGCCCCGGGTACCCTCTGGGTGCCAACCCTGGGAGGAGGGTTGGAGGAGGGAGACAGCTCCCCTCCTCCCGTGGCTTTCGGGAGGAGGGGTTGGGGGAGGAGGGTCGCCAAAAACTCGGTACTAAAGAGTGCGGCATCGGCGTTTTGCAGGGTTTGTGCGTTTGCCTCGGCCTCGCGCTTGCTGTGGCGATAGCGCAGGGGATCGTCGGGGAAGAGTGTTCCGGTGTGGCGGGCGTGCTCTAGGTCGAAAATGAGATCGTCGGCGCTATAGATAACTTTGGCACCAATGCCTCTTGCCGCCACCGCAAACGCGCTTCCGGGGCCGCCCCAGGGCATGCGGTGGAGCACCACAATATCGTGCGCCACTCGCACCGCGTCTTGGCCCGCTGAGACATGCTCCGCCGTATGGCCTGCCGCGATCAGCGCCTCACAGAGATGCACACAGCGGTAGCGGTTGGTGGCATCATCGGCCTGGCTGGGGTAAACAAAAAGAATCCTCACGGGCCATTTTAGCGCACTCGGCCACGAAAGCGATACGGTAGCCATTATGGACAGCATCCGAAAGTACCCGAGAACCCAGCACCTCGAAGGCAGTGGCCTACAAAAAGGCGACGACCCGGACCGGATGCCGTTTGTCTTGCTACGGGAGAAATTTCTCGTGGTGGAGGAGAAGCTCGATGGGGCGAACACGGGAATCTCGTTTGACGAGCGCGGGGCGCTTCAGCTCCAGTGTCGCGGGCACTACCTCACGGGCGGCCCCGGCGAGGCGCAGTTCGCGCTCCTAAAACCCTGGGCCCAGACCCACCAAGGCTGGCTCTGGGAGCGGCTGGGAACGCGCCACATCCTCTACGGCGAGTGGCTCTATGCCTGCCACACCGTTTTCTACGACCGCCTGCCGCACTACTTCTTCGAGTTTGATATCTTAGACACGCACACCGATTGCTTCCTCTCGACAGAAAAGCGCCGGGAAATTCTCGCGGGTGGCCCCGTGGTCTCCGTGCCCGTGCTCAAAGAGGGCATCTTTCGCAAACTAACCGATATCACCAAGCTCGTCGGGCCGTCGCTGTACAAGTCTGATGGCGGTGTCAGTGAGGGGCTGTATTTAAAGTGGGAAGAGAACGGCGAGGTGAAGGGGCGCTATAAATTTGTACGCGCCGGGTTTCTGCAGACGATTCTGGACTCCGGATCGCACTGGAAAGACCGCCCACTCGTCCCCAACCAGCTCGCCGAAGGGGTGGATTTATGGTAGCGGAGAGCGGACTCGATTGGAATAAAATAGAGGCGACTCCCTGGTGGCAGGCAATGACGGCGTGCCCGCAAGACCCACGCCACCATGGCGAGGGCGATGTGGCCAAGCATACCCGCATGGTGATCGAGGCACTCGAAGCCGACCCGCGCTTTGTGGATTTGGACGCGTCTGCCCGGCGGATTCTGCGGCTGGCGGCGCTGCTCCACGACTGCGGCAAGCCCGCCACAACCAAGCAGGAAGAGAGCGGACGGATTACGTCAAACGGCCACGCGCGGATCGGGGCGTATATCGCACGGCGGCTACTCTGGGAGCAGGGGTTTGACTTCACCGAGCGTGAGGCAGTCTGCGCTTTGGTCCGCTGGCACATGCGCCCTGGCTATTGTTTGGACAGCGACGATCCCGAGCGCACGGCAATCACAATTGCCCAGACCACCCACTGCGACTGGCTGACGCTCCTTGCGGAGGCCGACACGCGGGGCCGGATCGCGCCGAACACGGAAGATGCGCTGGTGCGTGTTGGTTTATTTGGCGAGCTTTGCAAAGAGCTTGGTATCTGGGATACCCCCTACGCCTTCGCCAACAGCCACAGCCGCTTTGTCTACTTCCGCACACCGGGCCGTGATCGAAATTATGAGGCCTACGACGACACCAAGGGCGAGCTGATCCTGATGAGCGGTCTGCCGGGCTCGGGGA
>NZ_CBAYMC010000378.1:0-3083 GCF_964826245.1 Armatimonas sp.
CTCTTCTCGCCCTGGACCGTTCGCGGCGTCACGATAAAGAACCGCGTCGTGATCAGTGGGCACTTTGCGGGTTGGTGGGTGGATGGCGGGCTTCCCTCGGCGGCGTTTGAGAGCTATATCGAGGAGCGTGCCAAGGGCGGCGTGGGGCTCTTTGTGATTGGGGCAACCTCGCCCATGCCCGGCTCCGGGTGGATGCAGAATGTCTCCGACGAGATCATCCCGCGCTACGCCGCTTTGGCCGACGCCGGTCACCGGCATGGGATGAAAGTCTTTGCGCAGCTCTGCCATCCGGGATTTCATCCCCTGCCCGGAGTCCCGATCTTTGGCCCGATTCCCAGCACGCCCCCGACGGGGCCGCGTGGCAAGAGTGCGCCCCGGAAAGTGCCTAGTATTACAGAGCTTCAGGGGCTAATCGAAGCCCACGCGGCGGCAGCAGGGCGAGCGGCAGCGGGCAATGTGGACGGACTTGAGCTCCATGCACATGAGTCGTTTCTGCACTCGCAGATGCTCAACCCGATGTGGAACACGCGCACAGACGAGTACGGGGGCTTTGCAGGCGGCGAGCGTTTCTTACGAGAGACTCTGATCGCGATGCGGAAGGCAATTGGCGAGAGCCTGCCGCTGGGCGTGCGTGTCAAGCTCGACGACATGGAGCAACGCGGCAACACGCCCGAGGTCTACCGTGGCTTAGTACAGCGCTTGGAGGCCGACGGCCTCGTGGACTACGTGATTACAACGGGCGGCGATGCCCGTTTTCACCATGGCCCCACACCCCGCCCCGAGGGCGAGTGGCTCCCACTGGCCGCAGAACTGCGAAAAGTGACCAAGCTCCCGCTGCTCCACGCGGGGCGAATTGTCACCGCGCAGCAGGCCGAGGATGCGCTTGCGGCGGGCTGGCTCGATGCGGTCTGCATGACCAAGGCCCACATCTGCGACCCGCACCATGCCAAGAAAGCGCAGGAGGGCAGGCTCGACGATATCCGCTACTGCACCCGCTGTTTGCAGTCCTGCCACGGCGCGATGGATCGCATGACCTGCGTCTACAACCCACTCACCAGCCGCGAGGCGATTCCTGGTTGGTCGGAGCTGATCCTGGCGGAGCGAAAGAAGCGCGTCGTGGTGGTTGGCGCGGGGCCAGCTGGGATGGAAGCGGCGCTCACCGCGCACGCCCGCGGCCATGAGGTGATCGTGCTGGAGCGCAGTGCAGCAATCGGAGGTCAGGTGCTCCTCGCCGCCTCGTCGCCGCTCCGCAAGCCCTGGGCACGAATCGCCCAGTACTACCAGCGCCAGGCAAGCAAGCTGGATGTGCGCCTCAGCACCAACGCTACCCCCGAGAGTATCCTCGCCCTCCACCCAGACTGCGTGATTGTCGCCACTGGCTCAAAACCAAATAACCTGCCGGGAACTCTGACGGTCCAAGACGTCCTAGAAGGAGGTGCTCGTTACTCTCAGCGTATTGTCATTTTTGATAATGAGGGAACCAACCGAGCACTCACCGCCTGCGATTTCCTCTTGGCTCAAGGGAAAGAAGTTCACTTCGTCACGTCCCTTCCCCGCATTCAGGGAACGGGTGATTCAATGCTGTTGGATGAGTTTTTACAGCACTTCCGGAAGCAAAATGTCCAGTTCTACCCTGGATTTGACCTCGTTAGTATCATTTATGGTGTTGTCCTACGCAACGTCGATACCGCAGAGGAACTCGTGCTTGACGATATAGATCTAGCCGTTGTCGCAGTCGGCTCGACTCCTGACAATTCTTTAACCGATCTGCTCCGTGGAAAAGTGACGGAGCTCTACACGATTGGCGATGCGAATATCCCCCAGACGGTCGAGGCGGCAACCTACCAAGGGGCTCGTATTGGGCGGCGGGTATAATCCCTCCAATGATTCCCCTTGACGAGCTTCTCGCCTCTCCCGCCGACCGTATGCCCGCGATCCTGGCACGCTTTGCCTCAGACCGCGCCGCCATCGAGCGGCGCTACCCTAATGTGTACTCACCCCTTCGCTTCGAAAAACTCACGGACTATTTCGAGACTTGGCAAAATGCTCTCAATACACTGCCTTTCGACGAGTTCACGCGCCCAGATCGCCTCGACTGGCTCCTCTTTCGCAACCTCCTCACCCGTGAGATTGAGCGGCTCCAGCGGAGCAAGGCGGAGTTCGAGGAGATTTCCGAGCTCGTGCCCTTTGTCCTGCCCCTCACAGCGCTCGATGATGCCCGTCGTAACCACGAAGCCATCGATGCAGAAGCAGCAGCTGGGGTGCTTGATGTGGCCCTACAGTCGATTCCGTCGAAGCCAGAAGACCTAAAACAGACGCTTGGGCTGCGGGCGGCAAAGGCGACGGAGAGCGTTCTGGAGACTCTCAAAAACTGGTGGACCTTCTACGGCGGCTACGATCCCCTGGTTGGCTGGTGGTGCCGCGTGCCGTACGAGAAACTAGAGAAAGCTCTGGCAGAGTACGCTACCACTCTCAAGCCCTCGGATAGCGACGCCATTATCGGCGACCCCGTGGGGCGTGCGGCGCTGATCGCCGAGCTACGCGCGAGCTTTATTCCCTACACCCCGGAGGAGCTGATCGCCAAAGCCGACGCCGATCGTCAGTGGTGTCTGCAGGAGCTAGAGAGAGCGGCGCAGGAGCTAGGGCTTCCCAACGGACGGGCGGCGATTGAGGCGGCTAAGCAAGACCACTGCAAGCCCGGTGAGCAAGTGGCGCTGATCCGTGATCTCACTCGCGAGGCGATTGCCTTTGTGGAAGACAACGAGCTCTTGACCGTCCCTGAAATTGCCCGTGATGGCTGGCGGATGATCATGATGTCGCCTGAGATGCAGCGCGTCAACCCATTCTTTCTGGGCGGCGAGACGATCTTAGTCTCTTACCCCACAGACTCCATGGAGCACGACTTCAAGCAGATGAGCCAGCGGGGCAACAACAAGCACTTTGCTCGCGCCACGGTGCACCACGAGCTGATCCCTGGCCACTACATGCAGTCGTTCTTCCAGGAGCGCTACCGTCCCTACCGACGGCAGTTCTGGACCGCCTTCTGGGTGGAGGGCTGGACCCTGCACTGGGAGTTTCTCCTC
>NZ_CBAYMC010000379.1:0-3082 GCF_964826245.1 Armatimonas sp.
GGCTTTGACGGCTTCGTCGGAGGCACGGAGCGCAGCAACGGAGGCGTGGGCGACTTCGCCGAAGGCACGGGCGAACTTAGGAGGCTTCTCGGTGAAGCCAAGTAGGTCGTGGAGGACGAGCACCTGTCCGTCGCAGTCAGGCCCCGCGCCGATACCAATCGTGGGGATGCTCAGTGCGTCGGTGATGCGCTTGCCAAGACTTGCGGGGACGCCTTCGATCACGAGACTGAAAACGCCGACGGCTTCAAGCGCTTTTGCGTCGGCGAGGATTTTATCTGCGGCGGCATCTTCGCGGCCCTGGATCTTAAAGCCGCCAAACGCATGGATAAACTGTGGCGTTAGCCCGATATGGCCCATGACGGGAACGCCACCCTCGACTAAGTTTTGGATGATCTCTAAATTACCCGCCGCGCCTTCGATCTTAACGGCCTGCGCTCCGGCTCGCAGTAAGTCTTGTGCCGCACTCACGGCCTCACTCTGGCCCTTGCGGTGCTCCAGAAACGGCATGTCGGCGACGATAAACTTTCCACCTGCGCCCCGCGCCACGGACTCGGTATGGAAGACCATCATCGCTAAATCCGCGGCGAGCGTGCTGGAATGCCCATGCACCACCATCGCCACGGAGTCACCCACCAAAATGCCGTCTAGCTCGGTCTGGGCGATGAGGCGGGCAAAGGCACAGTCGTAGCAGGTCACGAAGCTGATGCGCACTTGAGCTGTCTTAGTTGCCTTGCGGCGGCGAAAGTCGGGTAGGGTCACAGCGCTTATTGTACCGCTCGTGATCGCCTGGAGGCTTAAGAACCTTAATATAAGAATGCACTATGATCTATGCCACTGAAGCGAGATAAGGGAGCTCTTTTATTTCTTAATGTGAAACTATGAAAAAATATGTTTTTTGTTAAGCTTATTTAACTTAATTTTTATCTTTGCTTAATAGGAGCTTTAGAGCTTTCCTGATAACATCTTTCGGTCTACTTCACGGGTCGTGAGACTTCCTGTGATAAAAGAATTTAGGAGTTTAAAAATTATGCAGAAGCGCGCATTTACGCTTATTGAGCTGCTCGTTGTTATTGCGATCATTGCTATCTTGGCCGCAATCCTCTTCCCCGTCTTTGCACAAGCCCGTGAGAAGGCCCGGCAGACCTCTTGTCTCTCTAACCTGAAGCAGATTGGTATGGCTCAGATGCAGTATACACAAGACTACGATGAGACCTACCCGATGGCGTACTACTACAAGAATAATACTGCCACTACTAATGGTGGTTCCGCGGGTGGATACGTCACTTGGACTGTTCTTATGTATCCTTATATCAAGAGTGCACAGGTTTTTGTTTGTCCTTCAGATGCTACCAAGGGAAATGTGCCTGACAATGCGCCCTGTGCAAACTTCACAGACACAACGACGCTTGGTTGTGAGGCACAAGTGCCGCGTCTTTCTTACATCCCGAACTCTGCGATTATGCCTCGCAAGCGTGGGCCACAGGATGCACCTAATGTTGTCTCGATGGCGGCGCTTGATGCTCCTGCTGATGTGATCTCCATCGGAGAGATGACCGACTTCACCAACTGTATCTTCCTCGGGTCGACAGGACAAGCCAACAATAACCTTCGCAACAAGAGCCACCGCCCGGTTAATGCCATCATGCGAGCTGCGGGTGGTGGACAGTGGGCAGGCCAGAGTGCTGCTGACGTGACGGGCTCGATCTTTGCCATAACCCTTGCGGCTGCCCAAGGAGTCGAAGGCTGGGGCGGCCCCGCGGATACTCGTGCGATCACCAACACTGCAGGTTGTCGTGGAACCGCCGCCGATGTGGGTCTTCACATTCGCTTCATGTCCCCTGGTCGTCACAGCGGCGGCTCAAGCTACATGTTTGCCGACGGTCATGCTAAGTGGCACCGCTTCAATGACACGATCAACCCGAACCGCTTCCTCTGGGGCCGTACCTACTTCCCCTCTGGCCAGCCAATTCTGGATCAGGCTGGTGTGCAGGTTCGCTAAGAATCTCTTTTAGAAAAATGCCCCACTCTGCACTGCCGAGCGGGGCATTTTTTTGTCTACGGCGCGACTTTTGCCGCAGGATCAGAGAACGGCCCCTGTCCGGCGGCTCCCAGTGCGGCGACGCGGCACCAGTAGCGTGTACCACTGCTGAGGCCCGTGAGGGAGAGGCGGGTCTTGGTGGTGGCGCTGGCATAGCTCCACCCGCTCTTGGCATCGGGCGCAGTGGTCGTCTCCACGATGTAGCTGACGGCACCGCGTATCTTCCCCCAGGAAGCAACCAGAGAGCCCTCGCTGCCGCCGTCGGTTAGGAGAAGGTTCTCGGGGGCACCCAGAGGGCCAACCGGAGCGATAGGAGCCTTGACCTGCATCCCGGCACTGCGAATCTTGACCTCCTGGCCTGCGGACTTGAGCTGCACGTAGCTGCCCAGCCGGGTCAGGAGCGTATCGAGCTGTTTTTCTTCGTCGTTCTGGGTGGCTGTGTCGGAGATGGCTTTCTGCCGAGAGGCTTGCGCGGTGTTATACGCTCCCTCGGTGGCCCCTGTCTGGGTGGAAAGCTCCGCAATCGTCGGTTCGGGTGAGGGAAAGTCAGGGTTGTTTGTCAGTGCCGTGATCACTTGCCGTGCAAACTGTATCTTGGTAGGCAAAGGCATATTTTCGAGATCGAGTTTAATTTGAGCCATCGTGATAGTCTTTCTAACGGTAGCCTCTATCGTCCCTCCGATAACCTCTAAGGTCTCTCCGATAGCCTCAATCGGAGTGATTCTAAGCTCTACCGTTAGCACTAATACGGCCTGGATTAAAAAAAACGTTCCCGCCTCGCCAGCAAACAGTCATTTTTATTGTCTGGTTAACAATCCGAATGGTGCGCCCTTGTAGAATAAGCGTTGCTATGTCTAACCGTCGCGTTTTTACGCTTATTGAACTTTTGGTTGTTATCGCCATCATCGCGATTCTCGCTGCCATTCTCTTTCCTGTCTTTGCCCAAGCCCGCGAGAAAGCGCGCCAGGCGGCCTGCCTCTCGAACATGAAGCAGATCGGCACATCGGTTCTGATGTACGCCCAAGACTATGACGAGTCCATCGT
>NZ_CBAYMC010000380.1:0-3080 GCF_964826245.1 Armatimonas sp.
ATCTCAAGGCACTCGGGGAGGCTCGCTCGCTCGATCACCAGGGAGTGGTAGCGAATGGCGGGGAAGTCGTTGGGGAGGCCCGCAAACACCCCAATATTTTCGTGGTGGATCGTGCTGGTCTTGCCATGCATCAGCCGCTGCGCCCGGACAATATTTCCCCCAAACGCATGCCCGATACTCTGGTGCCCCAGGCAGACGCCTAAGATAGGAATCTCCCCGGCAAAGCGCTGGATCACGGCGACAGAGACTCCCGCTTCGGCAGGCGAGCAGGGGCCAGGCGAGATCAGTAGCTGATCGGGTTTCAGCGCCGCGATCTCGTCGAGCGTGATGGCATCGTTTCGGTGCACCACAATCTCCTGGCCCAGCTCCCCCAGATACTGCACCAAGTTATACGTGAACGAGTCGTAGTTATCAATTACTAATATCATTATTTATCTGTCCGAGCGTGAACGCCCGGCCTTTTGACGCGCGATCCTGCACCACCAAGACGGCGGCGTTCACGTCCTGACTCTGTTGATGATCAATCCTCAAGGTCGAAGTCCCCTACTTTGAGTTTTTCGGGCTTGCTCTCGCCCATCTCTAGGTGGCTCCAGCGCGTTCCCTCGGCATCGGCATCCATCTTCTCTGCCGTCCAAGAGTCGCCTTGGACATAGCCGACGACCCGCTGACAAAGTGTGCAGTAGAAGACCAAGCGCGGACGGCTGGGCTGGCGTGGGTCAAGCGCGGACAGATCGGGGCTGCTGCCCATCCGTAGCTCCCGGTTCACCACCGAGGGCTTGAGAGTAATCCGGCACTTGGGGCACTCCAGCTGGAGCTTGCCGCTGAGCAGGTGCGCCAGCCGGGTGAGATCCTCGGAGTCGAGGCGAGCGGGCGGTAAATCCGGGCGTGGCGGGATGGCTTTCACGGAAACCGCGACTCCCGGATGACCTCGCAGGTCTGGGTGGAGTACTCTGAATAGAACTCGGTTCTGCCCCGCTCTTGGGCGAGTTTATGTTCAGCGTTCTCACGCCAGGCCACGATGGTCTCGTCGCTCTCAAACTCAGCAATGGTGACGCGCTCTCCATCGGCGGCGGTGAAGGTCTTCATGGAGAGAAAGCCGGGCTGCTGCTTGGCCAGCTCGACCATCTTGGGGGCCAGCTCGGCGTAGGCTTCGGTGGCTTCTGGGCGGAGACGGTTGCGAAAAACGGTGATTGTCATGGGATCCTTTCTGTCGGCCATCCCGAGGGGTTGAAACCCCCTCGCTGAAGGCGCTTCGCGCCGAACGTCCTGCCGGACGGAGTTCGTCTCCGGCCCAGAGGGCCTTCGGCAACTTGTTGCCTCTAGCGAGGAATTTTCAACTCCTCGCATTGGTTTGGGGCTCGATGATCTCGATACGGCTAAAGCGGCCTTCGACCACTTCGGCGAGCACAGGGACCGTGTCGAGGCCCGCTTCGGCGAACTCGACGGCGCGGCGGGCGGCGGCGGACTTGTTGACCGTTTCTTCAAACTCCGCGGCATGCTGCGAGTCGGCGACGATGCCGCCGCCTGCCTGCACATGAACTTTTCCGTTGTGGATCACGGCGGTGCGGATGGTGATGGAGGCATCGAGGTTGCCATTGTAGGAAAAATACCCAATCGCACCCCCATAAACGCCGCGCCGGGTCGGCTCCAGGCTCTCGATAATCTGCATGGCGCGGACTTTCGGAGCGCCTGAGAGCGTTCCGGCGGGAAACGTCGCACGGAGGACGTCCATCGGGGTGATCTCACTACGGAGCTTGCCACAGACGTTACTCACGATATGCATCACATGCGAGTATTTTTCAATAATCATCAAGTCCGTCACTTTGACCGAGCCGTACTCACAGACCCGCCCAATATCGTTGCGGCCCAAGTCTACCAGCATGATGTGCTCGGCGCGCTCTTTCTCATCGGCGAGGAGCTCGGCTTCTAGCGCGGCATCTTCCTCGGGTGTCTCGCCGCGCTTGCGGGTTCCGGCGATGGGCCGGACGCGTACGGTGCGCTCTTCCACGGTGCAGAGAATCTCCGGCGACGCGCCGACTAAGATCGGGCCATCGTCGAATTTTAAGAAAAACATGTAGGGCGACGGATTGAGTGAGCGCAGGGCGCGGTAGACATCGAACGCATCACCGTCGAAGGGCCGTGAGAAGCGCTGGGAGAGCACGACCTGGATAATATCGCCCGCCCCAATCAGCTCCTTGGCCTCGGTGAGCATCTCGTCGTAGCGGGCGCGGGTGAGGTTCGACTCCCACGGTGCCGGGTTGCTGGGGCGCTTGCCCGGCATGCCTAGCAGATCGGGAATCGGAGCACGGAGCGCGGCGATCATGTCCTCCACTTTCTCAACCGCTGTGTCGTAGGCCACGTCTAAGTCCGTCTCTGGCTCGATATGCGCGTTGGCCAGAACAATAATCCGGTGCTTGACATGATCGAAGATGCAGAGCGTGTCCGTGAGCATGAGATACACATCGTCGAGGTCTAAATCATCGTGCGTCTTATCCCCGATAGGCTCTAAGAAGCGCACCCAGTCGTAGCCGATGTAGCCCACCGCGCCGCCCACAAAGCGCGGGAGATTCGGCGTCTCCACAAACTTGACCTTGGCCAGCTCCGCTTCTAAAACATGCAGTGGGTCTTCCCCCTTGGAGAGCGGGATCAGCCGTGTCTTGCCGCGCTCGGTGAGGCTGACGCTACTGCCCCGGCTCCGCAGCACCACGCGCGGGTCGGAGCCAAGAAACGAGTAGCGGGCCATGCGCTCGCCGCCCTCCACGGACTCCAGCAAAAACGCATTGGGCCGGTGTGCCAGGCGCTTAAACGCCGAGACAGGCGTCTCCATATCGGCCAGGATCTCCCGGCAGACCGGGATCACATTGCCCTGGCTCGCCAGCGCCTTAAACGTCGCTCTATCGGGTGTCGTCGGAAACATAAGACAAAATAAAACAGGCTCCCGGTTGTCTTAACTCGGGAGCCTGCCTCTCTTCGTGTGCAGCGTCGGCGTGTTTAGCAGACAGCGCGCACCGGGCAAGCCCCCGTGCGCCACCACCACTGAACCAGCTTTCGCATTTGCATTGCGGCTACGATACCACGGC
>NZ_CBAYMC010000381.1:0-3047 GCF_964826245.1 Armatimonas sp.
AGCCCGGCAATTGATCTCAAGGTGACGGTCACCGAGACGCCACTGACGGGACAGATCGCGGACTTTGCAGGCTTTGGCTACGATGGGATCTTCTCTGGCCTCCTCAACGGCATTGACACGATGCCGCTGATGGATCCGCCGCTGACGAACCCGACGTTCCCCAAGCGTCCCGCCTCGGTGGTGACACCTGCGGCCTTCCGTGGGGCAAATGGACGGCTCAATCTCTACTTCGCACGAAACGCGGATGGAGCTGGGGTCGCTCAGACGGCGGCGGGTACGTCGCCCTTCCGGCTCTTCCATACCCACATGAACTGGGATGAAAATCTGGGAGCGTTCCAGGCGAGTGTGCCCGGAAGCCCGATTGCGAATCCCACCGCAAATACGGCACGCTGGTTCACACCGACTGCCATGATCGGATCGGGAGCGGCAGGCGAGTCCAACATGTACCCGTCGGTTCTCCAGACCACCCCAACTGCCACCAGTGCCACCCTCTTCTGGGTCAACTCGGTGGCAACGGCAGGTGCATTACCCACCGACACGATCTTCTGGACGGGGCTGGATGCCAATGGCAATCCGACCAGTGCCACGGGGCAGTCGCTCCTGAGCTTGGTCAATCCCAACTCACGGCCCGACCCGACGATCCGTCGCTACGGCCCGCGGGCTGCCTTTGATCCTCAGACACGTAACGGTGTGGTGACATTCTATGGGGGGGCTCCGGGTAAGCAGGGCCTGTACTACATTCCTTACCGAGGAACCAATACGGGAGTGCCCACGTCTGCGGGCACAGGCCGTGGCTCCGGTGAGCTTGCCTTGCCCGTTCCTCCGGGAATTGTCACGGCCTCGGAGCCTAGCCCGACCATGCGACGGCTAAACATCACGGATCATAGTGTCGGAGCCTTCAGTGGGACGCAGTTCGTTCCTACTGTGGACGCGGGATCAACACCCGTTGTGGACGTGGTCTACACGGGAGTTCTTCGCAACACTCAGACACCGGATCTCTTTATGGGGCGCTACAAGACAGTCAGTACCCCGCGTGGCAATCAGCTCATCCTGACGGCGCTGCCTCAAGTAGACGGTGAGCAGCTGGTGCAGGCAGGTCGGGATCTGGCGTGGCGCTCCAAGCACATCGCTTGGTACGTCCGCTACAACTCCACCAACAACTCCGTAGATAACCTCGCTGTCCGAGTCCTACAGGCAAATGGTACGGTTCGCTACCAGACCCAACCCAATGCCTGGCAGTACGATAGCAACAGCAAGATTTGGGTGCAGACGATCCGGCGCAACACGGCGACGGCCAACGGAGTGCTCTATGTCTACGCGGATGCGGAGACGGGTGAGGTTCGCTTCCGTGGCGCGGATGAGCCACAGAGCAACGACAAGGTGGTGGTGGACTACCAGCCCACGACCTACCGACTCACGCCCGACACGGCAGGAGATGCGGGGGCATTCGTCACGACAGACAACCGGCTGCTGCCCAATGTCCCCAGCTCACAGGTCTACCGACGGCTGCTAAATGGGACTCCCACTCCGATGCCTTCCTCCGAGACCGATCCTCGGCTCTCTGGTCTGGGGCGACAGTGGATTACCTGGAGCAAGGGGGCACAGCCCAACCGCCCTGCACGGCTCTACTACTCGGCCCGCCGCGTAGGGGTGGATCTGCGCACGACAGCACTGCCTCAGGCAAACCGACTCGCTCGTGATGAGTCCGTGGCTCTCTTGCCACGGGATGGAACTGGGAACCAGACGCCACGGGTCAGCGGTGTCGTGGTGAGCAATAACGCCACCCTGGCAGGTGCCACCGCGATCCCCTACGAAGTAGACTTCTCCACCGGGCGTGTCTATGTAGATCCACTCTACGAAGGCATGTACGTCGGAATCAACTACGTCGCAGCTCGGGGAGCGGCCACGCGCAATATTCAGTTAGTGACAAAGCTTGGCTACATTGAGGAGCTGTCGGCCACGGATACCTACTCGATGGGTCTCCAGGTGCCGATGCAACAGACGATCAACGAGGGGCAGGTGAGTGCGTTTGTAGACCTCTACAACTACGATCCTACTCAGGCGAGTCTGCTCCGACCCTATGCAGGCCGTCTTCCTGCATCGGTAGGGGACCCGACTCTCCAGCCGGGTAAGCTCTGGATGTTCTGGACGAGCTCACGGCCTCGCAGTGGGCAGGTGCCAGTCGGAGGAAATCTCCTCTCCGTGCCCAGTGGGTTCGAGCTGTTCTACCAGACCATCGCCCCACGCTTCGAATTCCCGAGCTTCTCGCCCGGACAGTAGCGAGATGAATGCGAAAGCCCCTGCATGGCTCTGCCGTGCAGGGGCTTTCTGGCTTCTGGTATAGTGAGGGAGGAGAAAAGCATGGCAATCTACACCGTCACCTTGGATGGCGTGGCCTACGAGGCCGACACAATCGAGACACTCGCTCAGTGGACCACTGAGGGGCGACTTACCCCGGATACCGTCATCACGGATACCGGAACGGGCATCAAGTTCACGGTTTCGGAGCACCCACAGCTCCGCACCCGCCTCCCGCAGGCCGCGACTTCGGTTCCTACAACTCCGCCAGCCGCATCGCCCTTTTCCAGTGTCGTGGGGCAGACACAGCGGCAGCAAGTACCCACGTACTCTGCATCGACAGCAACCGGGGCAACCAATAAAGTCCCCGCAGGGATCTGCGCCATTCTTCTGAACTGCTTGGGAGTGCACAAGTTTATCCTGGGCTACAACACCGAGGGGCTGATCATGCTGCTCGGCTCACTTCTCACCTGTGGGATTGCAGCCCCGGTCTTTGCCGTGATTGGCCTGGTGGAGGGAATTATCTATCTGACAAAGTCCGACGACGACTTTGTGGAGACCTATGTCAAGAACAAAAAAGGCTGGTTCTAGCTAGTTTAGCGTGAAGCGTGAGCCCTCGGGGCCTTTGCTGATCTCAATGCGGGTGGGGAAGCGGTCTTTGAGCTCCTCGACATGCGTGATCACCAGAATCAGCGCGAACTCCTCAGAGATCGCCTCTAAGGCTTCGGCGATGGCTTCGCGGCCACGGG
>NZ_CBAYMC010000382.1:0-3030 GCF_964826245.1 Armatimonas sp.
AACGAGCTTCCACTTGGATGTGCGAATCATCCGCGCCGTGCCGTACTCACAGAAGCTCGCATCGCCCCACTTCATGTCCACTGCGTTTCCGAGCAAGCCTAAGTAGCTGCGCCCTGGGCCATCATAGCCGCTTACCGAAACGCCCGCCGCGCCAAGTAGCGTCTGAAAAAGATCGCAGTGGCTTGTGGGGGCGGCGCTTACCGTCCCCGCCGCGATCTGTCCCGGCCAGCGCAGGACACACGGCACCTGGATGCTCTCGTCGTAGAAGTTGGGTGGCTGGGTCGCGTTGCCCTTAAAGTATAGCCCGTGGTGCCCGTTCATGTGCCCATGATCGCCCGTGTAGACCACCAGCGTGTTGTCCAGCTCCCCAATCCCATCGAGATAGTCTAAGACCAGCCCCACTTGCTCATCGATCATCTCGACGGCAGCGTAGTACTGCTCCAGCCGCCGCCGGTGCTCTTTCGCCTCGGGGAGCTTGCCCGGCACCCGCGCCGCGTTTCCAACATATTTTTCTTTCGGAATGTCCGCAAACGTATCTTTCGCATGACTCTCGACCAGCCGCTCCGGGTGCTGTGTGAACGGCGAGTGCGTGTCCACATGGCCAATAAAGCAGAAGAACGGGCGGGACTTATCGCGCTGCGCTAAGAACTCCAGCGCTTTTTTCGTCACAAACGGCGCCCGGTGCCCATTGTGCTCGATGGGCACGCCGTTGTGCATGAACTTGCAGATTCCCTTGTGCGGATACTGCTCTTTGTTCTCGCCGAGATAGTCATCAAAGCCCGGCTGCTTCTCCCAGCTTGCGCCGCAGTGCCACTTTCCAAAGTGCCCCGTCTGGTAGCCCGCCGCTTTCAGGCGCTCCGCCAGATTGACCTCGCCCTGCAAGCGAATGTTCGGGCGGGTGGGCTCTTGAATCCAGTCGTGAATCCCATGCTGCGACGGCATCCGTCCCGTCCAAAAGCAAGCACGAGCGGGTGAGCAGACCGGCCCTGGCGTGTAGGCATGGGTCATCCGCGCCCCCGTGTGCGCCAGAAAGTCCATCGCGGGCGTGTGCAGCTCTTTATTACCCGCACAGCCCATTGCCCACGCCCCATGATCATCGGTGAGAAAGACAAGAATATTGGGCTGTTTCATTACTTTAAGTTGTCCACCAGCATATCGGCCGTGGCGATATTGGTAGCGAGCGGGATATTGTGAATATCGCAGACCTTCATGAGGGCATTGATGTCCGGCTCGTGGGGATGTGCGGTGAGCGGGTCGCGCAGAAACACCACGGCACGCACGCGTCCCTCCGCGATCATCGCCCCGATCTGGAGATCACCGCCGCGCGGCCCAGAGAGCACGCGCCGCACTTCTAGCCCCGTTTCGGCTTCGACAATCCCGCCCGTGGTCGCGGTCGCCACCAGCGGCAAGCCATCGAGCTGCACTTTATGCCGTCGCACGAAGTCCGCCATCACATCTTTGCGTCCATCGTGGGCGATCAGCGCCACGTACTTTGCGTCACTCATACGGCTATTTTACCCGCCGATTGAAAGCGGCGTCTGTAGGCACAAGTGCCAAAAAGTCGCTCCGCGACTGCAAAATACCCAATCGCGGAGAGATTACCGTGCCTCGTCGGGGGAGTGTTCTCGGAGCCAGACGCGCAGCGGGACATCGTCATCGGTGGGTGAGTAGAAGCCGTTGCAGTTGGTGCCGTAGCCCAGGAGCTGCTTGCGGATCGGGCTAGAAGTCGGCCAGAGGTCTTGGACGGTCATGTCGTCTTTCGTGCGAATCCAGCGGTAGCCATAGCCATAGAACAGGATCTTGCGCGTGATATCGCTCCAGTTTGGGCTTGCGGTGTGCCAGAGGCGACGGTCGAAGAATACGGCGGTGCCAGGTTTCACGCGCACCGGAATCGCTCCCTCAGGCTGGCCTTCGCGGTTTTCGGGGAGCGTGAGCGTGTCGTCTAGGTGGCTTCCCGGAATAATCCAGAAGTTGCCGCGTCCCTCCTCGCTGGTGTCCGAGAGGAAGTAGGCGACTTTCAGCGAGAGGCGCGGACGTGGGTGGCTCTCCATTTCCTGATTGACCCGCCCACTGTCTTGGTGCCAGCCAAAGGTTTTAGTATCGCGCATCTTCCCCGACGGCGGCGTGACAATCAGATGCGCATGGTAGAGGTAGATATTCCACCCTAGAATCCCCCAGACCTTGGGCAGAATCTTCTCGTAGTCCACCAAGTCCGCAAACTCAGGCGCTTCGGGGATGAAGTTCGGGTAGAAGAGCGCCGTGCTCGGATCAAAGCCTGCCGCCAGTTTCTTCTCATGAATCGTATCGGTGAGCTGCGTCAATCGAGCGACTTGCTCCCGGTCAAGTGCGTCCTCGACAATCAGATAGCCCTGCGTATTGAAGTGCTGCCGCTCGTCGTCGGTGAGGCGGAACTGTAGCGCCGTTGTTTCCATATCTTAGATTGTGGGCTAAAGTGCGGATTGATGCAACTAGAACGGGTTGTCCCAGCTTCCGCCCGCTAAGAAGCCACCATCAATGGCGATGAGCTGACCGGTCAGATACGACGAGGCGGGGGAGGCGAGAAGCAGCGCGACTCCCAGCAGGTCTTCTGGGGTGCCGGGTCGGTGGGCGGGGACGCGCCCCAGAATCCACTTGACTTTCTTCTCATCGGAGAACATCCCCGCCTCGGTCAGCGGCGTGACGATAAAGCCGGGGCAGAGACAGTTCACTTGGATATTGTCCTTAGCCCACTCGACCGCGAGGGTCTTGGCAAGCTGCCCGATAGCGGACTTGGTCATGCCATACACGCCCACATTGCCAATCCCCACATAGCTGGTCATCGAGCCAATCTGGATGATCTTGCCTCCGCCGTTCTTCTTCATCAGGGGGTGAACCGCCTGAGAAAGGAAAAAGACACCGTCCAAGTTCACCGAGAGAATCGTGCGGTAGTCTTCTTCGGTGAAGGTCTCAAACGGCTTACGGCGGTTGATCCCCGCGTTGTTGACTAGAATATCCAGCCGCCCCAGCTCACTCTCGATCTGTGCGATGAGC
>NZ_CBAYMC010000383.1:0-3029 GCF_964826245.1 Armatimonas sp.
AGAAATGCCTCCAGAAAGCAGGCGACATCGGCCGCGGAGGCTTGCACGCCGCCCCAAGGAGAGCCCAGTGCCCGCCAGTAGGGGCTATTCCAGTCCCAGTGATCAGAGCCAGGCGCTCCTCCTCCTGCCTCCGGCGCGGCGTGCTCGACCTGGCAGGGCATGGTTTGATCCGGTGTAAGCGCCCCCCTTCCCAGAGCAGAGCGCGTCATTCCCCGTGGCTGGAGAACGGTTTGGGCTACCAGTTGCTTTATCTCGATCCCTGAGAGGCGCTGTGCCAGCTCCGCCGCGAGCAAGATCGCCATGCTGGAGTACTGATAGCGCGCTCCTGGCTCAAACTCTAAGGGCACGCGAAGCGCTCCACAAACAAACTCAGAGAGCGGGGCATGGCTCTGGCGTAGAAAGGCATTGTCCGGGAGCTGATCGGGTAGGCCGGAGACGTGGGTAAGCAGGTGGCGAACCGTCACCCGCTCACGCCCCTCCCCCACAAACTCGGGTAGATAGCGCAAAACAGGCTCGTCGAGACCAAAAAGCCCCTTGTCATAGAGGGTCATGAGGGCCGCAACCACGATTGGCTTCGAGATAGACCCTAGGAGAAACGCACTGTCTACCGAGCAGCCTTCCCCAAAGGCTCGTGTGAAAAGTGTCGTCTGGCTACGGACATGCAGAACCGCCCCTCGAACCTGCCCACTCGCCGTGACAGCCGCCAGAATCCCCGCCGCCTCATCAACTTTTTCGTCATACATTGTTGTTTCCCTATTCTACGGCCTGCTGAACGATCTCGACATCTGGCCACGACGACTATGGAGACGTTGGTGGTATTGGCATCACCCCGACCCACGCGTCCCCGATATAGCTTTCCCCCCCGACCAGGACCCGGGTCGGGGTTGCGTAGATCACTTCCGGAACCCAGTGCGGAGTGCCCTTGGGGTAGATCGGTGTGAGCAAATCGGGGAGTGGCTGGCCGGTGACGAGGTCGAATCGATTGATGGCAGATTGCTCAGCGCCGTTGATCCCACCAGGCCCGTCACCGAGGGCGACGAAAACGGTTCCGGCACTGATGGAAATGGGAGAGTCACAACGCTGGTGGCGGCGAGGGTTATCCGGTTGCGGCAGAGGGAATCGGTGTTGCCAGAGTTGTTTTCCATCCCGCCAGCAGCTCAGTCGGTCGGTCTCATCCGGGTACGACTCGATCGTGACCGCAGTACCGTCTTGCGCAATCGCGCCGCGTTTCCGGACGTGTTGGTCGTGCGCATCGAAACGAATCTTCTCGATCACCTTGAGATCGGGGGTGAGCGTCAACGAAAGCCAGCTACCGGGAATGCGCTTCATGGGCGAGTGACGATACGCGTGATCCGGAAAGTCATACATGCGGCCGTCCAAGACAATGGCCCGGATGTTTCCGTCAGGAAGAACCCGTATCGCGACCGCATGGCGGTCAACACCGAGGTTCAGGGTTCGCGCTATTTTTCCATCCGATGCGTTCAAAGCGTAAATCAACAGAGGGTTTCCACCGATGCTTCGGCGGCGGTATCCGCCGACTCCCAAGACCAGGATCTTTCCGTTCGGTCCGGCAACAATGCACCGTGGCTGATTGAAATCCGGGATCTTGGTCGCCCAGCGCAACGCCCCTGCGGCATTGTAGGAGACGACTGCCGCGCCGTAATCCCGAAAGGCCCGTATTGCTGCGTCGCGCGTGTCGAGAGTCGAGGGGCCTGTCACGAAGCAATTGCCATGCCCGTCGACGCAAATCGCCTCCGCAATATCGTTGCGCCAATACTGCTCGCTGAGGTGCCCCGCTCGGTACAGGGCGTCACCACCGGAGCGGAGCGGACCGTAGAATTTTCGCCATAGAACGGTTCCATCTTCCCGGGTTGCTTGGGTAAAGAAGTCAAACTTGGATTCCAGATCACGGTAGGTGCGTCCGGCCGAAAGGATGGTTCCATCAAGTGCTTCGCAGATTGCATGAGTTGCATCCTGCTTGCGCATCCCACCGTCGTATTGGTTGAGGACAATCAAGGAGCGGGTCAGGGCGGCCTTGACCTCCGGAGCGAGCTTTGTCTCTTGCATGGGCGATTATAGCCTATCTACCAGACGATAGGCTTGCGCTCAATAATCGTATACGATACGTTAATAACCATGAACCTCTCCTATGAATCACTCGCGGGCGGCCTCTACGGCCTGCTGATCGGGGATGCGCTCGGAGTTCCCTATGAGTTTCATGCACCCGATCAGCTCCCCGCGTGGGATGCGATTGAGATGGAGCCACCCGCGGGCTTTGCACGGGCACACGGCCGCACCCCGATTGGCACGTGGAGCGATGATGGCGCACAGGCGCTCGCTCTGCTCGACTCGTTATTGACCTGCGGCGAGCTGGATTTAGACGACTTTGGCAGGCGCATCGTGGACTGGTACGAAAACGCCGCCTACACCCCTGATAGTCGAGTCTTTGACTGCGGTATCCAAACCGGCGACGCGATTTGGGAGCTGTTGCGTGGAACGCCTGCCCATGCCGCGGGTCGTGCCGATGAGATGGCAAATGGCAACGGCTCCCTGATGCGTGTTCTTCCACTCGCCCTCTGGCACACCGGAAGCGACGAAGACCTCATCCGCGATGCCCACTTGCAGTCCAGTGTTACCCACGGACACCCGCGCTCGCACGTCTGCTGCGCCCTCTACTGCCTCTGGGCGCGGTATCTCCTTACTAGCGACGAGGCTAAAGCAGAACCAACCTGGGCGCGTGCTGTCGCAACGCTACGTGACTACTATGCAGAAAACGGCCCCTACCGCCTAGAGTTGGAGCTCTCCGTTCGTCCGATGGAAAAGACCCTTGGCACGGGAGGTGGCTATGTCGTGGACTGCCTACGATCCGCTCACCAAGTTCAAGCCGCGGGCGATTACGAAGGGGTTGTCAAGGCCGCTATCGCCCTCGGACGAGACACCGATACCACGGCTTGCGTCGCGGGGGGAATTGCCGGGGTGCGCTTTGGCCTCGCGGGAATCCCCACTCGCTGGATCGAAGCCCTCCAAGG
>NZ_CBAYMC010000384.1:0-3021 GCF_964826245.1 Armatimonas sp.
TGTTTTTTGCTCTTCTGGTACCTGTCTCTGGCTTTATTGCCTGGGCGGGGGATCGGATTGGGCATGTTATCGGCAAGCGTCGCCAGTCCCTCTTTGGGCTCCGTCCCCGGCACACCGCAATCTTGATCACGATCTTGACGGGCGTCGGAATCTCAGCAGCCTCGTTTGGGATGATGTTTCTCTCCTCGGCGAGCTTTCGGGATGTGGTTCAGCGCGGCAGCCAGCTCCGGCGAGAGAATGAGCAGCTCAGTCAGAAGATTCAGGAGACGGGCGAGCGGGTCAAGCAGCTTCAGAGCGCTGCTGTTCTCGCCGACCAAGAGCGCCAGCGCGCCGAGCAGGCCCGTATCGAGGCGGCAAAGCGTCGCACCGAGGCGGAGGGAAAGTTTAGCGAGGCCACGGTAAGCCTGAAGCAAGCAGAAGAGGCACTGGCTACGGAGAAAGCGCGGCTGGGACGGACACAAGGCTCGTTGGAGGCAGCGGAGCGCCAAGTTGGTCTGGCTCGTGGGGCGGTGCGCGAGGCTCGGCAGCGCCGCGAGAAGGCAGAAGCAGCAGCGAAGACGATCGAGGTACGGCTGACGTCTGCGCGGGAAGAGGCCAAGAAAGCCCAGCTGCTCGCGGGGCGTGTGACGCGTGAGTTCAATCTGGTGGTGCAGGAGCAAAAGCGGCGACTCACGGGGCAACGAGGCGAGCTGGCGGCTCTGGGGGTGCAGGTTGTCGAACAGACAAAGCGCCTTGCCGATCAGCAGCGCACGCTGGATGAGCAGGGAGGGCAGGCGGAGCGCCAGAAGCGCGAAGTTATGCGTCTTGCCAGCGAGCTGGAGACGCTGGAAGAGCAGCGCAAAGAGCTTGCGGCACGCCGCAAAGAGGCACAGGAGTCGCTTGATGAGGCTCAGGCATCCCTCAATGAAATCTCCAAAACAACCATGGCCTTACGCAATGGCCAGATTAGCTACCGTGTTGGTGAGGAAGTGGCTCGCTTAGGCATCACGGGCGGCAGTGAGTGGAAGGTTCACAACGCGCTGGAGGGCTTGCTCACCGTGGCCTCGCGACAGGCAGAGAAGCGGGGGGCTCGCATGGCTTCGGGGGCAATCCGTGCTGTCTGGATTCCTGAGCGCCGGGTGATGGACGAAGCTGGGAAACTGCAGAGTATCGCGGAGTTTGAAGCGATTCACACGGCAGCGAAAAACATCAGCAAGTCCAAGGACGAAGTGGTGGTGGTGGTGACGGCGCTGGGCAATGCGGTGATGGGGGAGCCTGTGCCCGTGGACATTCGCACGTGGCGCAACCCGCTGATCCTAACCGCAGGGCAGCCACTGGGCGAGCTGGTGCTGGAGGGAAATCGCCCGGGTGCCGAGATCGCAGACTCTCTCTATCGGTTTCTACGCGGCGAGGTTCACAAGAAGCTTTTGGAGGCGGGGACCATTCCTTTTGGCGATGCAGACGAACAGAGCGTGGGGGAGACGAGCATGGCTACCCTGCTCAAGGCACTGGATGCGGTACGTGCGATCCGAACCAAGGCCCGTGTGACCGTCCGCGCCGCCAAAGATCTGCGCGCCGCCGATCCCGTGGCGCTGGAGTTTGAGGTCAAGCCCGTCGAGCCGCCCACCATCACGATCTCAGACCGATGAGAGTTCTTGCGATAGACCCAGGAACCGCCAAGTGCGGTGTTGCGGTTGTCGAGCCGGGAGGAAAAATCCTGCACCTGGAGATTGTTCTGACCGAGCAGCTCGCTAGCCGTGTCGCGGAGCTTTGTGCCCAGTACTCTCCCGCGCAGCTCCTGATGGGAAACGGGACACAGAGCAAGGCCCTCGCCGCGCTCCTCCCCGAGGTGATTTTTGTCCCCGAAGCCTACACCAGCCAGCGTGCCCGCCAGCGCCTCAGCGTCGCCCGTCCCTGGTGGCTGCGCTGGCTTCCCCTCACCCAGCCCTACGATGACCTCGTCGCCGTGATCCTCGCCGAAGACTGGCTTGCGGGGCAGGAATCGCGCCTCTCTTTGCCGAAGTAATCGGCATGAAACGAATATTTTTGCTGGCCGCGGCACTCACGCTTGCGGTGACGGCACACGCCGATGTGAAGCTTCCCGCGATTCTCAATGAGAGCATGGTGCTCCAGCGCAATGCTCCTCTGAAGTTCTGGGGCTGGGCCGATGAAGGCGAGCAAGTGACCGTGGAGTTTCTGGGACAGAAGAAAACGGTGACTGCCAAGAACGGAGCCTGGGAAGTGGTGCTCAAGGGCGTACGAACGGCAGGGGGGCCGTTTCCGCTGACGATCTCCGGCAAGAACAAGATCGAGTTCAAGGACATTCTGATGGGAGAGGTCTGGGTGTGCTCGGGGCAGAGCAATATGGAGTGGAGCCTCAAGAACTCGTTCCAGTCCGATGCGGATATCGCAAAAGCGGCCAACCCCACGATACGGCTCTTCATGGTGAAGAATGTTCGCTCAGACAGCCCCAAGCAGGATGTTGAAGTGCAGCTGCCTTGGAGCGCGGCGGCCCCTGAGAGCGTGCAAGGCTTCTCCGCCGTGGGCTACTACTTCGGGCGGATGCTGAGTGAAAAACTTGGAGTTCCGATTGGCCTGATTTCGTCGGACTGGGGCGGCACGCCCGCTGAGTCCTGGACCCCTGAGGAGCGCATTCTCGGCAATGGAGCGCTTAAGCCTCTTGCCGACAGCTACCCGGCGGCCTTTGCCCGCTACGACGAGCAGCGCAAAAAATGGGCGACGGAATCCGCGCAGGCAAAGCTGGAGGGCAAGACACCGCCCGCCGCGCCGCGTGCCCCGTGGCGCTACTCCGAGCTCTACAACGCCATGATCGCGCCCCTCACGAAATACGGGATTCGGGGCGCAATCTGGTACCAGGGAGAGTCCAACGCCAGCCGTGCGATGCAGTACCGTGAGCTCTTCCCCACCATGATCGAGGGCTGGCGCTCGGTCTGGAACAACAAGGAGATGCCCTTCTATCTGGTGCAGCTCGCGCCGTTTCAGGCCAGTGGCCCCCAGAAAACGGAGTACGCGGAGCTGCGT